>JANOJK010000365.1:0-8201 GCA_031408165.1 Acidobacteriota bacterium
CGCCGGGCGACGTCCTTCAGGCAGGCGGATTCGCGCGGTCAACGGTCCGATCGGGATGCTCTCGCGCAACGGTCCCTTCATCATCATGGGATTCGTCATGTTCACCAGATGGACCGTCATCGAGTCCCGCTGGAGCCACGCGGTGACGTCCAGCATTCCCGGGCCGTCGACCTCCACGGGCTGCGGCTCGTTGCACGTCCACGCGACGGCGTTCCTCAAGAGCCGCAGGTGGTCCACGCTCATGACGTCCCAGAACGTGCGATCGATGTCCCACGGAAAATAGGCGACACGGCTCCGGCCGAGATCCCGGAGATAGAGCTCCCGCGTCTCCGTTCGTTGGACGCGTGGGTAGACGTCCTCCATCGGCAAGTCCGGATACGACGGGATCAACGTCAATGGCGATGGAAACGCCACCGCTGGCCGGACCTCGATCCTGAAGACGCCGTTCACGATTCGCGGCGTGTCGCCAAGGCCGTCGAGAACGGCGTGCCGCTTGCCCGTGGACGGATCCGCATCGAGGCTGAGGTAGGAGTTGTGCATCGGCCCGTCGATGCGGCCCGCGAAGGAGACCCCGAACACGTCCGCCAGGCCGAAGTCGGCGCGCCGGACGCCGGACTCGTCGAAGAGCGAGCTCGCGAACGTGGCCATCACGCTGCCGCCTCGCGTCACGAAGTCGCGAATCGCCGCGCACTGCGCGTTCGAGAGCGCCGCGGCGTCCGCCAGGATCAGGAGCTTGAACGCGTCCAGGCGGTCGGCCGTCAGGAACGCCTCGTGGACCAGCTCGAACGGCACGCGCGTCTCCACGAGCGCGTGATACATCCCGAGCACGTGATCGCCGGCGCGATCCCCATCGCCGACGCCGGAATGGAAGGTCTCCGTCTGCTCCGAGTGCAGCAGCGCCACGCGTGCCAGCGGCCGCTCGTTGCGGAGGTAACGCTCGTGCCGGTAATGCCAGTCGTAGATCCGCTCGACGATCGGCAGCCACCGGCGGTCGTACAGCACGCCGGAGAACTTCGTGACCCACGGACGCATCCCGTTCGCCGTGCCTTCGGCGACCCACAGCTTGACCTCGGGCTCGCTCTGCACCGAATCCTTCCACCGATAGGGCTCCTCGACGCCGACGCTGAAGATCCCGCCGACCGGACGGCGGCCCATGACGGATCGGAACTCCTTCGCGCGACGGCCATTCGCCCAGGGCGGCGTCAGGCCGCGCCGGGCCTGATAGTCCGCGAACTGAATCTCCGCGAGCTCTCCCGCCGTCTTCATGTCCGGCGGCCCGTTCGGAATGAACCGGGCCTGCGGCCGGATCGCGCGGATGCTGGCATCCCAGTGTTTCCACAGCTCCGTCAGCCGCGCGGTGCGCCATTGCAGGTAGGTCCGGCGCGCCGGATCGCGGCGATCGGCGGTCCGCGGCAGCGCGCGCCCCGTGGCGGCCTTGAAGTTCTCCTCGCAGTGCACGCAGAAGCAGTCGCCCCCCTGTGGCGACCATCGGTTCCCGAAGATCCCGTCGACGTCGTATCGCGTGACGATCTCGCGGTGCACCTGGTCCATGAACTCGAAGTTGTAGGGACCGAGCGCGCAGGTCACCCACAGATCCGGATTGGCCCAATGGCGCCGCGGCTCCCCGGCGGCAGTCGTGGAAATCCAGTCAGGATGCGCTTGCCGCACGTTCTCGCGCGCGGCGTGCGGATCGGTCCGCGCGACGACGTGCATGTTCAGTGCGCGGCATCCGGCGACGAGTGTGCCGAATGGGTCCGAGTCGCCGAGCGCGTCGCTGCGGTGGTGCAGGGGAACGTGCGTCGGGTAATACGCGACGATCCCTCCGGCGCTGAGGGTCGCCGCGTCGGCGTGCAGACGCCGGAAGTAATCGAGCCAGAACTGCGGATCGAAGCGCCCGGGATCGTTCTCGACGAGCGTCAGCTGCGCCCAGCGCATCGGGCGATCGAACCAGCCTCCGGGCGCCGCGATGGCGGCCCCCGGGCGTTGCTTCATGAACGCCGGGGCGACATCCGGGGGCGCAAGCCCCAGCGACCCGAAGGCGCCCGCCGCCGCCGTGACGTGGAGGAACTCCCGTCGAGTGATCGGCTCAGACATGGGCCCATCGTCAGCGGTTGGGGCGCCCATGTCAATCACCCGTGGGGAGCGGACTTCATCCGCGCGATCGTCGCGATGACGACGATCGTCCTTTATTGGGTATTGGGGCACAATGACGGGGATCGCTCGTAGCTCCTCCGATGACAACGCCCGTGCTGACCGGAGAAACTCTCGACCATTATCGGATCCTCGAGCGCCTGGGGTCGGGCGGAATGGGGGACGTGTATCGGGCCGAAGATCTCCGCCTCCGGCGCATCGTCGCACTGAAGACCCTCCGCGCGGACGCGGATGGTGACGGCGGCACCGCGCGTCTGCTCGCCGAAGCGCGCGCGGCATCGGCGCTCAGCCACCCGCACATCGCGGTCGTGTACGAGATTGGACGTGCGCAGCACGCGGCGCAGCCGCTCGAATACATCGCCATGGAGTACGTGGAGGGGACCACGCTCGCGGAGATGGCGGCCGGGCGGCGGCCCGATCTCGACGCGATTCTGGAGATCTTCGAACAGATCGCGGACGCGCTGACCGAGGCGGAGCGGCTCGGGATCGTGCATCGCGATCTCAAGCCCGCAAACATCATGGTGACGCCGGCAGGTCGCGTGAAGGTGCTGGACTTCGGGGTCGCGCAGCGGCGGCGCCCGGCAGCCGCGCCGCCGGACGATCCCACGCGAACGGGCGATCTCCCGGATCTGGTCTCCGGGTTTGCGGGCACGCTGGCGTACGCGGCCCCTGAACAGGTGACCGGGCGCGCGGTTGACGTCCGCGCGGACCTGTTCTCGCTGGGTGTGATGCTGTACGAGCTGGTGTGCGGCCAGCGGCCGTTCCCGGGCGCGAACGGGGCGCAGGTACTCGAGGCCGTCCTGACCCGGGAGGTGCCGCCGTTTCCCGATCCGCACCGCGACGCTCGCCTGCCCGGTCTCGAACGCCTGGTCCGGCGGCTGCTCGCGCGCGATCCTGAGGATCGTCTCGCCACGTCGGTGGGCCTGCGCGCCACGCTCGAATCGATTCGCACCGCCGGCCGGCTCCCGCCGGAGATTGACGCCGACGGCAATCGTACCGTCGCGATCGCGGGCTTCGTGAACATCTCCGGCAACGCGGACGACGACTGGCTCGGCACGGGCATCACCGAGACGCTGACCGCCGATGCGGCGCAGCTCGAGGCCGTGTCCGTCGTGCCGCGCGAGCGCGTGTCCGAGACGCTCAGGACGCTGCGCCAGCAGACCGCCGAGCCCGACGATCGCCTCTTTCTCCGGGCCGCGCGCGCTCTGCGCGCGCGCTGGGTGGTAATCGGCGGCTTCCAGCGGTCGCTCGACGCCGTCCGCGTGACGGCGTCACTCACGAACGTCGCCAGCGGCGAGCTCGTCCGCACGACGCGCGTGGACGGCAGCGTCAACGCCATCTTCGAGCTGCAGGACCGCCTCGTGCGCGAGCTCGCCAGCTCCCTGCGCGCGGCGATCTCCCCCTCGACGACGCTGCCCGAGACCGAGGTGGTGAGCGCCTACGAGGCGTTCACACGCGGGTTGCTCAACCGCAGGGCCGAGAGCTTCGAAGCGCTCGATCGCGCGGTCATCCTGTTCGAGCGCGCGGTCGCGCTGGATCCCGCCTACGCACGCGCGCACATCGAGCTCGGCGCGGCCTACGGCACGAAGTCCGATTACCTGTCCATGCCGGAGCTCAACGTCCGCGCGCTGGCCAGCCTGCGACGCGCGATCGAGCTTCAGCCGGGATCCGCGCGCGCCTGGCGCGAGCTGGGCGCCGCGCTGATGGCTGCCGGGCAGGATGTCGAGGGCATGTCCGCGCTCCGCCGCGCCCTGGCGATCGATCCGGCACACGCCAGCGGGCTTGGAACGATGGGGCGCGCGCTGTTCATCGGCTACGCCAGGTTTCGCGAAGCCGCCGACTGGTTCGACCGCGCGCTCGAGAAGAACGCCAACGCCGGCTGGTATTCGCTGCAGCTCGCGCATTGCGCGGCGCTCCTCCGCGAATTCGATCGCGGCGAGCGGGCCGCCGCGCGGGCGGTGGAGCTCCAGGAAGCGTTTCTTTCCGGGCGCGAGGGGCTCTTCATCGCCGGCGGCTATATCCGGGCCGGCCACCTCGCGGCGCTCCAGGGGCGTGACACCGAGGCGGTCGACTTCTTCCACCGGGAGATCGACTTCCTGGTGCGCACCGATCATCCGCTCCGGCACCGGATCCTCGTCGAGCTCGACGCCCGCCTCGGGGCGTCGTACCAACGCCTCGGCGACACCCAGCGGGCAAACGGACTCTTCGACGCAGGTCTGGAGAGCTTCGAGCGCCGCGTGCGCCTCGGGGCGGACGACCCCTTCACCCGCTACTATGCCGCCGCGATCCATGCGCTGCGCGGCGAGGTCGAGCCGGCGCTCGCGTTCCTCGAGCGCGCGCTGGCCCAGCAGCCCGCCTTCACCGCCGCGCGCGCGGTCATCGAACCGGAATTCCAGGCGCTGCACGCCGATCCGCGCTTCCAGCGCATCGTCCAGGCGGCTGCGCGGTAGATCACAGGGGACCCTGGCGGGACGTATGCTGCTTCACACGTGTCAGGAGGAATTATGACGGTCCAGCAACTGGAGCATCTTGCGGACGGGCTTTCGGTGTTCGCATGCGGGCAGGTTCTTGTTCTCGATCGGACACGCGTGCGGCCGGCGGGCGCCGGCCATGACGTGTCCTTTATCGTCGCGGGGACCGGCCTTGCGCCGCGAGTCCATCTGTCAAGGGTCCAGCTCTCGACCAGCACGTGGGAGGAGATGTCCGCCCTGCTGCGCCAGGTCACGACCCGCGTGGCGTGCGGGGGGTGAGGCGCGCTCGCCCGGACGCCGTGATCCCAGCTACCGCTCCGCCGGCAGCGTCATCGTCCATACGTTCGCACTCGCCATCGCGCGCTCGAAGACGATGCGGGGACCGATGGGCGACCACGCCGGATACCGCACGTACCCGGCGCCGGAGGCGAACGAGGTGA
Source organism: Acidobacteriota bacterium (assembly GCA_031408165.1). Lineage (GTDB taxonomy): Bacteria > Acidobacteriota > Vicinamibacteria > Vicinamibacterales > 2-12-FULL-66-21 > JAICSD01. Next base: position 5,063 of record JANOJK010000365.1, read on the forward strand.
CCTGCGCGATCGCGCGCGTGCGTCGCGACACCGTATAGACGTTCCACACGCCGTTGCGCTCTCCCGCGAACGCAATGCGATCGTTGTCGGGCGCCCATGAGTGCGGCCAGTTCTGTCCACGCCCGCTCGTCAGCTGCTCGACCGGGCCGCCACCGCGCGGAAGGACGCCGATGTGGGTCGAGTCCCCGCGCTTGATTTCGACGGCGAGCCACTGGCCATCGGGCGACCACGCGGCATAGGACACCGCTTCGGGATCGGTCGCGATTTTCGTCTGCCGGCCGTCGAGCTGCGCCACCCAGACGCCAATCGCACCGTCCTTTTCTATGCGATGAAACGCCAGCTCCTTCCCGTCCGGTGACAGCCTTGGGCTTGCAATGGAGCCGAGGGCAAGGCCGGCCGGCGTCAACCGCCGGGACGCGATGTCCACCCACGCGAACTCCTGGCTGCTGTCGCTGCGTTCGCGGTGAATCACGACCAGCACGCGGCGCCCGTCGCCGTCCCATTGCGGATTGCCGGCTCCGGTCCCCGGCAGGAGCGGCATCCGGGCGGTGCCGTCGTCACGCATGATCCAGGCGGACGGCAGCGATCCGACCGCCGTCTGCATGTACGCGATCCGCCCGTCGCGCGAGTACTCCGCGTGCGTATTCCTCGACACGTCGTCGGTCAGCCTGATCGGGTCGCTGCCGCGGCCTCCGGCGTCGACGTCGGTCGCCCAGAGGTTGGCGTCGAGCGTGCCCGCGGCAAACGCGGCCGTTCCATCGGCGGCGATCGACAGCCCGTCGATGGTGCCGGCGTCCATGGGAAGGACTACCTCCGTTGCGCCGACGGGATTGCCGTCTGTGCCGACCGAGCGCCTGAAGAGGCGTCCGTTGCCCGTCAGCGTGGTACCACCCCAGAGGATCGCCCGATCCCCCGGCATGAAAACGGGATCCGCGGCGTTCGTCGAGGTGTCGACCAGACGCTGGGCGCCGGACGCGACGTCAACGATCCAGACCTCCATTTTCCAACCGCCCCGCGAGACGATGAACGCCACGTGGCGCCCGTCGTGCGACCACGCGGGGGCGCGATGTCCGCCGGGCGGTGTGCCGAGCTGCGTGAGCGCGCGGCGAGACGAGCCGTCGCGCCCGACGGTCCACAATGACGACTGCGCCGCGAGTCCTCCGGCGTCGGAGGTGAAGACGAGCGACATGCTGTCGGGGGACCACGCGGGGTCCGATCCGAACTCGGTGACCTGCTGCGGTGCGCCTCCCGTCGCCGGCAGGATCCAGACGCCGCCGCGCCGGCGCGAGTGAAACGCGATCCACTGCCCGTCGGGGGACCAGGCGGGCTGGATGTTGTGCCCGCCGTCTTTCGTCAGCGCGAGCTCGCCGCCGCCCTGCAGCAGGCTGGCGAGATACAGCTCGAGGCCGCCGGTCGCATCCGAGGCATACACGACCGCGCGTCCATCCGGCGAGAGCGCCGGCGTGCCGGTGTAGCCGCGACGGTTGGTCAGCCTCTTCAGATGCAGATCCGCCGCGGGCGTGCCGGGAGCAGGCGGTTCCTGACGGACGAGGGCGACGATCGCCAGAACGGCGCCGAGCGCGAGCAGCGTCACGATCAGCGCCGCCGGCACGGCTCGATGCCGCAAGCCGGGCGTCCGGGACGTGGCCGCGTGGCCTGGTGGTGGCAGGCCGGAGCGCTCCGGCAGGCCGGCCGGTTCAATGACCGTGACCGGCGCGATGAACCGGTAGCCGCGCTTTGCCACGGTTTCGATGTAGCGGGCGCGGTCGCTCTCGTCGCCGAGGGCCTTCCGGATCTGGGCAACGGCCCTGGTCAGGACGTTCGGGGTCACGAACGTGCCAGCCCAGACCGCGTCGAGCAGTTCGTCTTTGGTGACGACCCGGTCCCGGTGCTCAATCAGGCAGACGAGGACGTCGAACGCCTTTGGTTCCAGCGGGATCGCAACGTCGCCGCGCAGGGCCGCCATGCGGGCCATGTCGACCCGGACGTCGCCGACTTCGTAGACGGACCGGCCCCTCACCTCACCATCACGCATTCGTCACCGTGCCCTCACGACGCCGAAGCCCCCCGGGGCGCACCGTCGCCTGGAGGTGCGCGTGCGCAAGTTTTTCGTCCCGGTGTTCGTCATGATGTGGATTCTTCCGGCGGCAGCCGCCGATCGCTCGCGTCCGCCCGTTCCGATCCATGTGGACCAGCACGGGGGCATCCTGGTCGCCGTGCGGGTCAACGATGCGGGGCCGTTCGCGTTCGTGCTCGACACCGGCGCCGCGCGCTCGATCGTTTCGGACGACCTGGCGGGGGAGCTTGGCGCGCCGGTCGTGGCGCGTTCGGAAGTCGTGACCGCCGCCGGGTCCGAGATGCGCCTCGTCGTCCGGTTGGCGTCCATCGTGCTGGCCTCGTCACGAGTGGACGACGTACTCGCGCCGGTCGTTCCCGCGGTGCGGCTCTCGCTGCTGGGACGCGGTGTCCGCGGGCTGCTCGGCCAGGATTTCCTGTCGGCGTTCAACTATACACTCGACTACCGGCGCGGCCGCCTGACCTGGGACGAGGCTGTGACGTGTGACGCGCCCGGCGCGGTGCGGATGGCGGCGGCGGAGGGACGCTTCGTGATGGCGCTCGAGGACGAGAGAGGGGCGCCGCTCCGCATGGTGCCGGACAGCGGCGCTGAAGTGGCCGTGCTGTTTCGCGCGCCCGGGCAGTCATCGTCCGGCGCGACCGCGAGGGTGTCGGGTCTCGCGGCCGGCGACCGCCGCGCGCGGGTCGCGGCCTTGCCGGCCGTTCGGCTGGGCTCGGTGACCTTGCGCGACGTGCAAGCCGTCGTTGCGGAGCGCGCTGACCCTCACGCCGACGGCCTGTTGCCGCTGCACAAGTTTTCGGCCGTGTCGTTTGTCGCCGGCGGTGCGTGCCTGGTGGTGACCGTCCGTCCGTCCGTGACCTGGCTGTCTCGCCCGCCCGTTTCCGCCTGGCACCGTCCCCTTCCCTGCGAATTCGGATTCGTCACCCGACTGGCCACGTCGCCGGCCGCCTCGTCCCGACGCCGGGCTTGTGCATGATGCCGGGATCGCGGAACCAGTCGAGGAAGTGGTGACTGGATTGCCTGGGTAGCTCGGGCAGCGTCAGAGGAGCGCCAGGCCTGCGG
>JANOJK010000375.1:0-6847 GCA_031408165.1 Acidobacteriota bacterium
GAGGCCCGCCCTTCGACCCAACTCGGGGCCGGCGGAGGTAGAATCACCGGATGTCCACACACGATCCGATCCTCGATGCGGCGTTCGCCGGCATCCGCCGCGTCCCGGTGCCCGTCAACGAGCCGAACAAGACGTACGCCCCCGGCTCACCGGAGAAGGCGGCGCTCAAGGACCGCCTGAAATCCATGGCTGCCGAAAAGATTGAAATTCCGCTCATCATCGGCGGGCGTGAAGTTCGGACGGGCAGGACGGAGAAGTCGGTGATGCCGCACGACCACGCGCACGTGCTCGCCGAGTACCACCTCGCCGGCCCCGAACACATCCAGCAGGCCATCGAGGCCTCCGCGATCGCGCGCCGCGAGTGGTCGGCCTGGCCCTGGGAAGACCGCGCCGGCGTGCTCCTCCGCGCCGCGGAGCTCCTCGCTACGTCCTGGCGCCCGACGATCAACGCGGCGACAATGCTCGGCCAGTCGAAGACGGTGTTCCAGGCGGAGATCGACGCCGCGTCCGAGATGATCGACTTCTGGCGCTTCAACACCTCCTTTGCACAGGAGCTGTACAGCGAGCAGCCGGTGAGCGGCCCAGGCGTGTGGAACTCGCTGGAGTATCGCAACCTCGAGGGGTTCATCTACGCCGTGTCGCCGTTCAACTTCACGGCGATCGGCGGCAACCTGACGACCGCGCCGGCGCTGATGGGCAACACGATCATCTGGAAGCCCGCGTCGAGCGCGATGCTGAGCGGCTACTACACCTACAAGGTGCTCGAGGCGGCCGGCCTGCCGCCCGGGGTCATCAATTTCCTGCCGGGAAATTCGGTCGAGATCACGGGCGCGCTGCTCGACTCGCCGGAGTTTGGCGGCATCCACTTCACGGGCAGCACCGCCGTCTTCAACAGCATGTGGAAGAAGGTGGGGGAGAACATGGGCCGCTACAAGTCCTACCCGCGCCTGGTCGGCGAAACCGGCGGCAAGGACTTCATCGTCGCCCACCCCTCCGCCGACGCGCAGGAGGTGTCGGTCGCGATCGCGCGCGGCGGGTTCGAGTACCAGGGCCAGAAGTGCTCGGCCGCGAGCCGCGTCTACATTGCACAGTCGCTGTGGAACGAGGTGCGCGACCGCACCGTCGCGATCATGAAGGAGCTGAAGGTCGGCGACCCGCGTGATTTCCGCAACTTCATGGGGGCCGTGATCGACAAGAAGGCGTTCACGAAGATCAGCGCCTACCTCGACGATGCGAAGAAGAACGCGAAGATCCTGTCGGGGGGCGGGGCGAAGGGGGAGAAGGGCTACTTCATCGAGCCGACGCTGCTGCAGACCGAGGATCCGGCGTATCGCCTGCTGTGCGAGGAGATCTTCGGCCCCGTCGTCACCGCATACGTCTATCCCGACGGCAAGTGGGAAGAGACGTTGCAGATCGTGGACGCGACCTCGCCGTATGCGCTGACCGGCGCCGTGTTCGCGCGCGATCGCCGGGCGGTGCGGCAGGCCATGTCGGCGCTGCGCCACGCGGCGGGGAACTTCTACGTCAACGACAAGCCGACCGGCGCGGTCGTGGGGCAGCAGCCCTTCGGCGGCGCGCGGGGCTCGGGCACGAACGACAAGGCGGGCTCGAAGCTGAATCTCGTCCGCTGGGTGAGCGCGCGCACGGTCAAGGAAACGCTCGCGCCGCCGTCGGATTATCGGTATCCGTTCATGGCGGAAGAGTGAAAGCGCGAACTGCTGACTGCTGACTCGAACTGAAACTGTGCACGCTTCTTGCGAGCGTTCGCGCCATATGGCTGACACCAGCGCCTCCGAGCGCGAACTGACCGATGAAGCGAAGCGAGAGAACGTGATCCGGCTCGCCTTCGACAACGACCCGGCAAAGCTCGACGCCTTCGTCCAGCTCATCAAGGACGCCATTCCGGAGAACACGGGCGTCGTCCTGCGCGGCAGCGCCGTGACGGGTCAACGATGGAAGGATGGCGCGCCGTTCGACTCGGATGGGCCTGGCACGAGCGACCTCGACTTGACGCTGGTGGGGCACCGCGTCCTCGAGTACTTCAAGCTCACCGGTTTCTTCGTCCCTGGAGTCCACTCGCGCCCGGTGACGGAGGGGGACCTCGACATCGCTCCCGACCTGCTGCCGCTTCGTAAGAAGCTGATGGACATGGTCAGGCGGCCGGTCAATATCCAGGGCACGCGGGATTTTGTGATGTACCTGCGCGGAGAGCTGCTCGGGCAGCCGTATCTGACGCTGGTCGAAAAAGACGACCCGGAGTAGCGCAGGCCTCCAGGCCTGCCCCGGCAGCGAGTGACGATCCGCCTTCTCAGCTACAACATCCAGCGCGGCGGGGCCGGCCGCGAGGCGGCGCTGTTGTCCGTCATCACCCCCTGCGCCCCGGACATCGTGGTCTTCCAGGAAGCGACGCGACCGCAGGTCATCGAGCAGCTCGCCAGACAGGCGTCGATGCCCTTCTGGGCCGCGATGCCGAAGCTGTCGCTGGGGTTCATGAGCCGCGTGCCGATCGCGCACTACGAGTGGCACCGGCCGCGCGTCTCACGCCACGCGTTCCTCGAGATCGTGCCAGCCGACATGACGTTCCGCGTGTTCGGCGTGCACCTGAGCGCCGTGTTCGCGGCGTGGACGGAGAGCCGCCGCGTGTTCGAGCTGCGCGCGATGCTGAACGGCATCAAGCGCCACCAGGACGGCTTCCATGCGCTCGTCGGGGATTTCAATACGGTCACGCCGGGGGAGCTGCTGGACTTCGCGAGCCTTCCCCAGAAGGTACGCGCAACCGTGTGGCTCAGCGGCGGCCGGATCCGCTGGCGGACGACGCAGATCGTCAAGGACGCGGGATACGCCGACGTGTTCCGCGCCTTGCACCCAGCCGATCCGGGGCTCACGCTCCCGGCCTCGAAGCCCCAGGTCCGCCTCGATTACCTGTTCGTGCCCGCGCAGCACCTCGAACGCGTCGCGGCCTGCGAGGTCGTGCGTACCGAGGCCGCTGCGAAAGCTTCCGACCACCTGCCGCTGCTGTCGGACCTCCGGGTCTAGTTTGCCGCGGGCGGAGGCCCTCTCTGATACCTTCGTCCCTGAAACTCCTCTGGAACGGAATGGACGCCGTCCTCGACCAACAGCCGCAGCTGGCCGACGCCGACTACTGGCAGCAGCTGTACGACATGAAACCGGCGACGCTCACGGTGACCCGGACCGACCCGGGGGACGTGAAGCAGCGCCAGCTGATCATCTCGCTCGACGGCGTGCGCCTCGCGGAGTTGATGTTCGGGGAGTCGCTGACCCGCGAGATCCAGCCGGGACCGCACCGCCTGCGCGTCAACAACACGCTCGTGTGGAAGACCGTAACGTTCGAGGCGGCGCCGGGCGCGTCGGTCCGTTTCGAGACGATCAACCGCCCCGGAAAGCTGACCTATCCGATGCTGCTCATCATGGGGGTAGGACCGCTCTACGTCACAATCAGGCGAGCCTCTTAGTACGGCTTTCTCAGATCCGTCGGTGACGAACCCGCTCTTCGGCGTGCTTCCAACATGTGAGATCGTCGTGCGCAGTCACTGGTCGAGCAGGGTGTTGAAGATGACGCCACGAGACGACTAACTCAGCAAGGCACAAAGGCACGAAGGCAGCAAGACTACGTGTTGGGTCTTTTGTGCCTTGGTGACTTTGTGTCTTCGTGATTGTCGGCGTGGCGTCGTCCAAGTCCTGTGCTGTCACGACGATCTCACGCGGTTCTGAAGTTAAAACGCCGTGGCCCTGCTCGGTGTTGCGTGCGGAGGCGGAGGCCGTCGTCGTGGCGGCGGCCTATCGGGCCGTCCAGCCGCCGTCCACAAAAATCGAGCTGCCGGTCACATAGGACGAGGCGTCGGACGCCAGGTACACCGCGACGCCCGCCAGTTCGTCGAGGTCTCCCCAGCGGCCCAGGGGAATCTGGCTGATGAACTGCTGGTAGGCGACGGGATCGTTCAGCAGTTGCCGATTCATGTCCGTGGCAAAGGGCCCGGGGCAGATCGCATTGCACGTCACGCCGGTGCCTGCCCATTCGAGGGCGAGTACGCGCGTCAGCGCAAGGACCCCGGATTTCGACGCGGCATACGGTGCGCGCCCCGGCAGGGCGACGACCGACATGATGGATCCGATGTTGACCACCCGTCCCCATCCGCGCGCCACCATCTGCGGGCCGATCGCGCGGGAGCAGAGAAACGGGCCCTTCAGGTTGGTGTCGAGGACCGTGTCCCAGTCCTGCTCGGACAGCTGAGCGATCGTGCCGCGGATGTTCGTGCCGGCGTTGTTGACGAGGATGTCGATCGATCCGCACGCCGCGGTCACCTCGGCGGCGAGGCGCGTCACGTCGGCCGCGGCCGTGACGTCCGCCTCGAAGGCGCGCACCGTCCGGCCGGTCGCGTCCGCGATCTCCCGGGCCGTCTGCTCGCAGGCGTCGCGCGATCGTCCGGCGATCGCGACGTCCGCCCCCGCCTCGCCGAGCGCCATCGCCATCGTCCGCCCGAGCCCGCGGGCGCCCCCGGTGACCAGTGCGCGCCGGCCATCCAGTCGAAACGTGTCCAGCACGGGTCTGTGCGCCATCTCATTCCTCTAACGGTGTGTGTGCGTCGATGAACAGCCAGCAGAAGCCCCCGACCAGGTAGATCGCGGCCGAGACGTAGAACGTCAGCGTCCAGTTCTGCGCCGTCCATGTCAGCAGATATCCGACGACGAGCGCGGACGAGGCGCCGGCGATGCTGCCCATCGTGTTCATGGCGCCCGAGACCGTGCCCGCGTAGCGGCCGCCGACGTCCATGCAGCCCGCCCACGCAGCCGGCATCACGAAGTCGTTGAAGAACCCGGCGAGGCCGAGCACCAGCATCGCCCTGACGGGATCCTCAATGTAGGTGAACACGAAGATCGATGTCGATGCGCCGGCGAATCCGACAATGGCGACGGCGCGGCGTGCCGCGGCGACGCTGCCGAGCGCGCGCGCGATGCGGGGGAGGAGCCCGGCGCTCACGAGACAGCCGATGCCTCCGAGCAGCAGCGGCAGGCCCGCGAGCAGCGCGCCGAACTTCACGCCCGTCCCGCGCGCCTCGCGGAGATACGTCGGCAGCCACGATACGTAGAACCACCAGCCATAGGCCAGGCAGCCGTACTGGATGCAGAGCAGCCAGACCGACCGGCTCGTGGCGATGCGCCGCCAGGGGACCGTGGCGCCGACGGCGGTCCGCTCTGCTGATGGCAGGAGCGCCAGTTCAGCAGCGTTGACGCCAGGGTGCGCACGTGGATCGTCGCGGTACCACCGGTAAAAGACGACGGTCCAGACGATGCCGAGGACGCCGAAGAGCTCGAACGCGCGCCGCCACGTCATGTAGTCGAGGACCAGCGCCACCAGGATCGGCGTGAACGCCCCGCTCCAGCGCGCCGCGAACCACAAAAAACCCTGGGCGCGCTCGCGCTCCCCGACCGGCAGCCAGATCGTCAGGACGCGCGTCAGGTTCGGGAAGCATCCCGCTTCGCCGGCCCCGAACAGGGCGCGCGTCACGATGAGCGACGCCGCATTCCACGTCCAGCCGGTCGCTGCGGTGAAAAAGGACCACCAGAGGACGATGCGCACCAGCACGCGCCGCGGTCCGATCCGGTCGCCCAGCCAGCCGCCGGGGATTTCAAACACCGCATACGCCCAGCCGAAGGCCGAGAGCGCCCAGCCCAGTTGGATCTTGGAGAGGCCCAGATCCGCGCTGATCGCCGGCGCGGCCTGCGAGATGGCGATGCGGTCGATGTACATGACGACCGCGAGCGCCATGGCGAACGCCGTCGTGGTATACCGTGCATGCGTGGGGCGCTGGATCATGGCGCGCCATACTCTCACAGCTCGATCCGGCGCCGCCAGCGGGCAGGCTGATGAAAAATCCGTCAGTGTCAAGGTAGAAGGTAAAAGGCAGAAGGCAGAAGACAGAAGGCAGAAGGCAGAATTATCAATTGCGGGGCAATTCAGAGTGTTTTGCCTTCTACCTTCTACCTTTTGCCTTCAGGTTGTCACTTTTTCAGCAACCTGCTGGACGGCCCGGCTCAGCCCGAGGACACCCGTGATGACAGCGATGAGACTGACGGTGGGGGCGATGGTGATGCTGGTGGGGGCGATCCCGCCGCAGGGGCGTGGCGGCCCGGGGAATCCCACCGCGCAGCTGTTCGCCGAGGTCTGCGCCAGCTGTCACGGCGCGACCCGGGAAGGCCCTCGGGCTCCCAGCCTCTTTGCCGAAAAGTGGACGCACGGCGCCGACGACGAATCGATCGCCAGGAACATCCGCGACGGGCTTCCGGCGTCCGGAATGCCCCCATTCAAGACCGCCCTCACGGACCAGCAGGTCTGGCAGCTCGTCGCCTACATCCGGACGCAGACCGCAAACCTGAAGACCAAACCGCAGTACGTGCCCGATCCCGACGAACAGATCGTCGCGTCCGGGAAGCAGACCTTCAGGATGGAGATCGTGGCGCGGAACCTCGAGACGCCGTGGGCGCTGGCCTTTCTGCCGGACGGCCGCCTGCTCGTGACCGAACGGCCCGGACGCCTTCGGATTGTGGAGAAGGGAACGCTCCTCGCCGGGGCCGTCAGCGGAACACCGAAGGTCTGGGAGAAACAGGACGGGGGACTGTTCGACGTCGAGGTACATCCGCAGTACGCGCGCAACGGCTGGATCTATCTCTCGTACTCCGAGACGCTGCCCGGGTACGTGCCGCCGGGTGGTCCTGCCGATCCTCCATCGATGACGGTCATCGTCCGCGGCAGGATCAACAAGGACAACGAGTGGGTCGATCAGCAGGTGCTGTTCCGCGCGCCGGCCGCCATCTACAACTCCAGCAA
>JANOJK010000385.1:0-4649 GCA_031408165.1 Acidobacteriota bacterium
ACTTGATGTCGGCCAGACGCCCGGCCTCGCCGATCACCTGGATGTTCGGCGTGAGTCCCACGCCGACGCGGCCGCCAAACGTCGAAGACAGGGCGCTGCCGAATGTGGACGTGCCCACGGTCAGCCCGCCGAAGCCCTGTACTTCACTCTTCCGGTCTTGCGCGCTCGCTGAAGCAGGAAGCGCGTAGACCAGGGCCACCGCGCTCACGAAGATCAATTTACGCATGATTGAGACACTCCACTGGTTCGCCCACATGAAGAGCAACCGCGGTGCCAGCGGAGATGCCGAAAATCTTTCAGGAAATTTGACGGGTTCGCGCGCCTCGTCCCCGCGTGACCTCTCAATCGGACAGCTCAGCCTCGATGCCGTTCCCACCGGCCACAGCCTCACTCGCCTTCGCGCCGACGCGCGTGACGGCGCTTCGGTGAGGCAAGCGCACGTTTGGCACCTTTGGCACCCCCGGCACTTTTGCCTGTACCCTTTGCACGACCGGCCTTATACAGCTCGACGTACTCAGCCAGGGACTTGCTGGCGATCACGGCGCCCACGACGTCGAGCGGAATGTCATCGAGCGACTTGAAGCGCAAACAGGCCTTGCCCATGTCCAGCTTCATCCCGCGCTTCTTGAACTCGTCCGCCAACCACTTCGCCTGCGTCGCATCGCCGTAGGCGCCCATCAGATACAAGGTGTAGAAGTGCTTCTGCGCCGCAATCGCGGCGTAACAGAGCGGCTCGCCGTTATAGGTGTCGGGCAGCGTCTTCAAGGGGACGGCGTAGGTGATCGCGCCCCAGCCGATCTGCTCCTTGTAGCCGTCGGGCAGGTGCTGCTTCACCAACGAGCGCAGCCTGCTCACGACCTTGCGCCGATCCTCCGGGAGCGCGGCGAGGTATTCCGCGACGGTCTTCGCTTTGCCTTGGAACATCGAGCTACTCCTTGACTGTCACGGTTGACGGGGGATACACAAAGGCGCCAAGACACGAAGACACGAAGGATCTTTTTTAGATGCCGGGGATATTACCTCAGCCCTATGGCAAGGCCCTGCCCTCGGAGCGACAAGTGTTTTACAGTGATTGCATGTGCCGGAACATCAAGCCGCTGTTCAACTTCGATCCGCCGGTCACGGACGAGGAGGTCCGGGCCGCGTCCCTTCAGTTCGTACGGAAGATCAGCGGATTCACGAAACCGTCGAGGACCAACGAGGCTGCGTTCGGCCGGGCGATTGACGAAGTGGCGGCCGCCGCGCGGCGCCTGATGGACTCGCTCGTGACGAACGCGCCCGCGCGCGATCGCGAGATCGAGGCCGCCAGGGCCAAGGCGCGGGCCGCGGAGCGATTCGCCCCCTGAGCCCCGGCCGGCGCCGTCTTGCGCGGACGTTTATCGGGAGATGGGCTGCTCGAACCCCGCGATGTCATCGCCGCGCAGGCGAGTTCGTCCCTGCGCGAGGAACGTCCCACTCCATGCGCCCAGGTGCTGGATGAATCTGGCGTCCCGCGTAGCGGCCAGCAGCGCGCGTGCGCCGATGGCCGGGAGCGTCAGCGTGGCGCGCTCCGGGGGCCCCGGCTCGACCCGGAGCACCTGCTCCCCGACGGTTGCACCCCGCAACCCGCCGAACCACACGAAGTACGCGGCGCCCAGCAGCACGCCCATGACTCCGAACGCGCCGCCCGACTCGTCGATCGCTGAAAGCGGGACCATCATCGCAGCGATCGCGCAGACCACCACGACGACCAGCAAGGCGCCGCCGACCCAGGCGTCGAGGGCGGCAGCGGCAAGCAGCCGCCAGCCCGGCGATACGCACCCCGTCAGCGGGGCTTTCGGCTCGGACTCGGGGCCTGCCGGGTTGGCCGGCGCGCGTAATGGCATGGCCTTGGGCGGTCGGCCTCCGCGCAGCCTGCCCAGAGCCGAGATGGGCTCTTCCACCGGCGTCAGCAGGGGTTCGCACTCGGCCAGAACCTCCGCGGGGTCGAAGCCGCACCAGTGGGCAAACGACCTGACGGCGGCGCGGCCGTAAATGCCTGGAGGCAAGTCGGCGAGCCGTCCCTGCTCGATTGCGCGGAGGTGGTCCTCACGGACGCCGATCCGCTTGGCGAGCGCCGGGAGGTCTTCCCCTCGCGCCGCTCTCACCTCGCTCAGCCGCCGGGAAACCGTGACGTAAGACATATCAGTGCTGCTATCGGCCGCGCCTGGCACGCCCTCCACTCAGCCGTTGGTGGCCTCGCGGGCACTGATTTCATGCGCGGCGAGTCTCATGCCCGGCCGCGCGAAACGTGGTCCCCACCTTCGAGATCCGCCAAGTCGAGCTTGCCCGTCGCGCGTCCTGGTCGTCGCATAACGCGTGCCGACCTCGATCGCCGCCGCCAGGAGAATCGTCGGGCGCGCGATGTGGTGGGTATGTCGCGTGCGCCATCCCGCCGCCAGCAAAACGGCCGCCGGCGCGGCGTGCTGCAGTTTCTGCGCGAAGACAGCGCGCTCCTTCCGCTTGGAGCGAAGGGGGGACGGTCAGCACTGCCGGCCCATCGTTGCGGAAGGTGCCGCGCGGCGAGGCGCGTTCCTAACGGCGGGCGCCCTGCGAGGTCGTGGACGAGGCGCCGCCGAACATGTACTTGTCGAACCAGTCGAGGTTGTGCTGCATGACGGCGCGGCTGGATTTCGGCTTCGACGGCCCGTGGCCGATGCCCTCGAAGCCCTTGTAGATGATCAGCTTCGACGGCACGCCGACGTCCTGCAGCCCGCGATAGAGCTGGTAGGCGTTGGGCGGCGGCACGCGTTGATCGGTGGCGCCGTGCTGGATCAAGGTCGGCGCCTTCGCCTGCTTCACATACGTCATCGGCGACGTCTTCGCGTAGATTTCCGGGTCGTCCCAGGGGGTCGCCTTGAGGTAGTGGCGCGTGAACTGCGTGATGTCGGTGTTCACGTAGTAGGTCATCCAGTCGGAGATGCCGGCGCCCACCGACACCGCCTTGAACCGCGCGCTGTCGTGCGTGGTCAGGAACGCCGAGATATACCCCCCCTGGCTCCACCCCATCGTCCCCACCTGCTCCGGATCGGCCATGCCTTCCTTTATCAGGTAATCGATTCCCGACAGTACGTCCCAGGCGTCGCCGACGCCGAGGTTGCGGACGTTGAGCGATCGGAAGGCCTCGCCGTACCCCGCGCTGCCGCGATAGTTCGGCTCGAGCACGAGCGCTCCCTTCGCCGTCCAGATGTCGATCGGATAGATGCTGGCGCTCGAAAACGCCGTGGGGCGCGAGGTTCCGGTCGGGCCGCCGTGGATGACGATGAGGAGCGGATACTTCCGGCCCGCCTGGAAACCGATCGGTTTATGGAGGACGCCTTCGATTGCTGCACCATCCTGGCTCTTCCACGACACGATTTCCAGCGCGCTCTTCGTCCATTGCGCGGTCTGCGCGGTCATGTCGGTCAGCTTGCGCGGCTTCAGCGCGGCGGCGACCGGCGCCACGTGGATCTCGGCGAGCGTCGAGCCGTCGGCGGCGGAAAACGCGGCCCACTGTCCGTCGGGCGTGAGGCTGAACCCGGAGCCGATCCATTTATCGGAGGGGGCGAACTTCCGGATCGCCCTGGTACCGGGATCGATGCTGTAGAGAAACGACCACGTGCGCTCGGATGCGCTGAAGAAGAGCCCGCCGCGCGTCCAGGCGACGAGCGAGGGGTTCTCGTCGAACGCGGCCGTGATGTTCTCGACGCGCCCGCCGGATGCCGGCACCAGGGCGATGGCGCTGTTCAGGAACGAGAACTCCTTCGCCATCGCGGATCCGAAGGCGATCGTCGAGCCGTCGGGGGACCACACGGGACCGGAGTCCGCGCCGGCCTGGGTGACGAGCGGGCGCACCGTACCGTCGGCGACGGAAACGATGGACAGGTCGGCGGTGGCGCCGCTGGTGCTTGCCGAGTTGACGCGATGATCGAAGGCGATCCGGGTGCCGTCGGGAGACCAGTTGAACTGCCCCACTGTGAAGGCGCCGCTCGTGAGCCGCCGCGCCTTCTGCGAGGCGACGTCGAACACCCAGAGGTGCGACATCCGGTAGCCTTCCCCGATCACGTCGAATTCGCCGAACGTCTTCTCGCGCTCCTTGTCGGCCTCGGTCCTGGCGTCGGTCGCGGTGAAGGCGATCGACTTGCCGTCAGGCGCCCACTGAAAGCCGGCGACCCCTTCCTCGACCGACGTGAGCTTGCGCGCTTCGCCGCCGCGCGGGTCGATGAGGTAAATCTGCCGCTTGTCGTCGCGGTCGGTCGCGAACGCCAGCTTCGTGCTGTCAGGCGACCAGGTCGGCGAGGTGCTCGATTTCTTCGCGTGGCTCGTGAGCTGCCGCAGCTCGCCCGACTTCGCGTCGGCCAGCCAGATCTCGGTGTGGTAGGTGTTCTCGTCCCAGTTCGCGCCGCGCACGGTGTAGGCGACCCACTGCCCGTTGGGCGAAATCGCGGGGGACGCCGCGCGCTTGAACGAGATGAGCTGATCGATGGTGGGCGCCTGCGGCGACGACGAGCCCTGCTGTGCGCGCGCGCCCGGCTGCACGAGGACGGCGAGCGCAAGGACGAAAGCGGCAGCGGTACGTGCGCGATGCATAAAGCACTCCTTGGAAACCCTGTGAGGATACCACCGGCGCGGGAGCCGGAGGACGCGGAGGA
>JANOJK010000389.1:0-4106 GCA_031408165.1 Acidobacteriota bacterium
TCCACGCTGATCCGGATCATGACCGGCGCGGAGCAACCAGACGCCGGCGTGCTCTCCGTCGCCGGACACTCCGTTCCGCACATGACGCCCGCGCTCGCCCGCTCGCTGGGGATCGCCGCGATCTATCAGCAGCCCTCCCTCTTTCCGCACCTCACCGTCGCGGAGAATCTCGCGCTCGCGCTCGAGGCAGGACCCCTCTGGCGCCGCGTGCGGTGGCCGGCACGACAGCGCCGGGCGCGTGCGCTGCTCGACGAGGTCGGCGCCGCGATCGATCCGGATCGGCTGGCCAGCACCCTCAGCATGCCCGAGCAGCAGATGGTCGAGATCGCCAAAGCGGTCGGCGGCGACGCGCGCATCGTCATCATGGACGAGCCGACCGCGTCGTTGATGCACGAGGAAGTGCAGCGCCTGTTCGGCGTCATCGCCATGCTGCGCAGCCGGGGCGCCGGGATCGTCTACATTTCGCATCGCCTCGAGGAGGTGTTCGCCGTGAGCGATCGCGTCACCGTCCTCCGCGACGGCGAAACGGCAGCCACGCGTGACATCAGGACGTTCGATCGGGCGGAGCTCGTCCAGACGATGGTGGGACGTGCGCTGACGGATGTGTTTCCGAAACGGCCGGTCGCGCCGGGCGACGTGGCGATCGAGCTGCGGTACCTCTCGAACCGCGCGCTGGGCATTCACGACGTGTCGTTGAGTGTCAGGCGGGGTGAGGTCCTGGGCATCGCCGGCCTGGTGGGATCGGGGCGGACGGAACTGGCGGAGACCGTGTTCGGCCTGGAACCGGCCGACGGGGGGGAGATTCTGCTGCAGGGCACGCCGGTTCGCATCGAGTCCCCATCGCAGGCCATTCGCTTCGGACTCGCCTACGTGCCGGAGGACCGCCGGCAGCACGGCGTGGTGCTGGAGATGCCGATCGGGGCCAACGCCTCCCTGGCGAGTCTCGCGGCCGTGTCATCGCATGGTTTGATCGACCGGGCCCGCGAACGCCTGTCGGCGGAAGGCTACGTCGAGCGCCTGCGCATCAAGGCTCCCTCGGTAGGGACCGACGTCGGCGCACTCTCCGGAGGCAATCAACAGAAGGTCGCGCTGGCGCGATGGCTGGCGACCGGGCCGGACATTCTGATTCTCGACGAGCCGACCCAGGGCGTGGACGTCGGCGCGAAGGCCGAGATTCACGCGCTCATCCAGGACCTGGCGGAACGCGGCCTCGCGATCATCATGATCTCGTCGGAGTTGCCGGAGATCCTGGGCATGAGCGATCGGGTGATCGTGATGCACGCTGGGACGGTCAGCGGCGTCTTGTCACGCGCGGAGGCGACGCAGGACACGATCATCGCGCTCGCGCTGGAGCGGCCCCGGCCGCCGACGGCACACTGAATGGGGAGGACTCACCGGCGCGAGGTATCGGTCGCGTGCGCGATCGCGGCGTTGGCGGCGGTTCTCGCCGTCGCGGCGCCGGGATACTTTTCCCCGGGCAACCTGAGCGACATGTTCCTGGCGAACCTGCCGGTCCTGCTCGTCGCGCTCGGGATGACCCTGGTCATCGTGACGGGCGAGATCGATATTTCGGTCGGATCGATGTTTGCCATTTGCGGCGTGGCCGCGGGCATCCTCTCGAAGGCGGACGTGCCGGTGTGGCTCGCGTGCGCGGCCGCGTGCCTGGTGGGGGCCGGACTCGGCTCGCTGAACGGCGCGCTGGTGGCCTACGCCGGCATCCCGTCGATCGTCGTGACGCTGGCCACGATGACGGCGCTGCGTGAAGGTCTCCGGTGGACGACCGACGGCGCGTGGGTGCAGGATCTGCCGCGCGCGTTTCAATGGCTCGGGCTGACACAACGCGCGTTCCCGCTCGTCGCCGCGGTGGTGGCCGTCGCGCTGACGGCGGCATTCGCCTGGGGCCTTCGGCACCTCGCCGCCGGCCGGGCGGTGTATGCCACGGGCTCGAATCCGGGCGCCGCGCGTCTCGCCGGCCTCAACACGGCCACGGTGAAGTGGATGGCGTTTGCGATCCTCGGAACGCTCACCGGGCTGGCCGCCGTGCTCAACGCGGTTCGCTTCAACCAGATCCCCAGTAACGCCGGCGTGGGGCTGGAAATGAAGGTGATCGCGGCCGTCGTGGTCGGCGGCGCGTCGGTCACCGGCGGAACCGGCACCATGGCGGGCACGGTGCTCGGCGTCATCCTGCTCGCGGCCATCGGCCCGGCGCTCACGTTTCTCGGGGTGAGCGCGTACTGGGAGCGCGCGATTCAGGGCGGGATCATCCTGGTCGCGATCGCCGTTGATGGGCTCCGCCATACTGCATACCGGCGCGTCGGCGGCACTGTCGCCCGCGCACGGGGCTGACGGCATGTCCTGGCGGCAGCGATGGTTCCCGAACGGCGAATGGGTGCTCCTGCTGGTGCTGGCCGCCGAGACGCTTTTCTTCGCGGCCGTCGCGCCGAACTTTTTCACCCTCGGAAACTTCTTCGAGATGACGAGGTTCAGCGTCGAGCTGGGCCTGCTCGCGGTGGCACTCACACCGGTCATCGTCGCCGGCGGAATCGACCTGTCGGTCGGATCCATGATGGGGCTCGCGGCCGTGACCTTTGGAGCCGCATATCAGGGGTGGCAACTGCCCTTGCCGCTGGCGGTCGGGTGTGCGGTGATCGTCGGCTGCGCCGGGGGTACGCTGAATGCGCTGCTCATCGCGAAGCTGAAGCTGCCGCCGCTGATCGTAACCCTCGGGACGTTCTCGCTCTTCCGCGGCATCGCCGAGGGCATGACCGAAGGCGCCGTCAATTACACGGGATTTCCATCCGGGTTCCTGTTCCTCGGGCAGGGTTACCTTGGGGGCCTGGTCCCGACCCAGTTGCCGGTGTTCGTCGCGATCGTGGCGGCTTATGTGGTGCTGCTGCACCGATCGGTCGTCGGCCGCGCGTTGTATGCGATCGGATTCACCGCGCAAGGGGCGCTATACGCAGCGATTCCCGTCGCCAGGCGCGTGGGTCTCGTCTATGTCCTGTCGGGACTCGTCGCGAGCATCGCGGCAATCATCTACGTGGCGCATCTGGGGCAGGCCCGATCGGACGCAGGACGAGGCTACGAGCTCGATGCGATCACCGCCGTGGTGCTGGGTGGCACGTCGGTCTTCGGGGGACGTGGCACCATCTGGGGAACGCTGCTCGGGCTCTTCGCTCTCACGGTCCTGCAGACGGGGCTGCACCTGGCGGCCTGGCCGTCCGAGCTGACCGGTGTCCTGACAGGTGTGTTGCTGCTCGCCACGATCGCGGCCGATCGTTACAGCCGTGGTCACGCGGGCGCCCCGGCGGGTGCCGGAGCAGGTGCGGCAGAAGGTGCGGAAGAGGAGTTTCAGATGAAAAACAGCCAGGTCGCGGTGTTGTGCGCCGCGATCATCGCCGGTTCGCTGATCGTGGCCGGCACCAACGTCTCGCTCCTGCGAACGCTGGGCCCCGGCACTCGTGCCGCCGACGGACAACCGCCGCGCGCCGCGCCGCGCCGAATGGTGATCGCCGTCATGCCGAAGGCGAAGGGGGACCCCTACTTCGTCAGCTGCCGTGCCGGTGCGGAGGAGGCGGCGCGCGAGCTCGATGTCGAGCTCCTCTGGGACGGACCGACGGGGCTCGACGCCGCGAAACAGAACGAGATCGTCGAGAACTGGATCACGCGAAAGGTGGATGCCATCGCGGTGGCGGTGGAGAACCGCGCCGGCATTTCCACCGTGCTGCGCAAGGCGCGTGACCGCGGCATCCATGTGCTGACGTGGGACGCCGACGCCGAGCCCGACGCCCGTGACTTCTTCGTCAATCAGGCGACGGCCGAGGGCATCGCCAATGCGCTCACCGACGAGGCGTCGCGCCTGCTGGCCGGCAAGGGGGAGTTCGCGATCATCACCGGCGCGCTCAGCGCCGCGAACCAGAACGAATGGATCGCGTTCATCAGGAAGCGGCTCGCCGACCAGCACCCCGGGTTGAAGCTCGTGACGATCCGCCCGAGCGACGATGACCGGGACAAGGCGTTCGCGGAGGCCCAGACGCTCCTGAAGGTGTATCCCTCCGTGAAGCTCCTGATGGCGATCTCGGCGCCGGCGTTACCCGGCTCCGCTG
>JANOJK010000425.1:0-3403 GCA_031408165.1 Acidobacteriota bacterium
GGGGCGGATCACGCTGGTGCGCCCGGCTACAAACTACCAGCCACTTACTGGATTTCGAGCGTCGACTTGATGCCGCTGCCGCGCTCCGTGAACCACTTTTTGTGGTCCTGCCAGGGGATCTTGTTCGTCAGGAGCTTGTTCATCACCCCGGGCCACTTCTTGTCGATCGTGACGAAGTCCTTCACGCCCTGCTTGAAGTGCCGCGGGTTGGCGTTGACGCTGCCGAAGACGACCTGGTTGCCGAGCACGAGCTTTTGATTGATCAGGTCGATCGGCTCGGCGTTCACCGTGTCGCCGCCGGTGACCGACAGCAGGCACAGCACGCCGTTGGGCCCGAGGATCTCCATCGCGTCGAACACGACCCGCGACACGCCGGTCGCCTCGATGACGATATCGGGATGACCCGTTTCCTTCGGCACGTCGGGCAGCGCCTTGTTGGCGACGCAGACGTATTCGGCCCCGAGCTGCCTGACGAGCCCGGCCCGGATGTCGCTTGGTTCTTCGCGGCCGACGACCGCCACCCGCAGCCCGCGCGTGCGCAGGACCGCTGCGGCGAGCAGGCCGATCGGCCCGGCGCCGAGCACCATGCCGAACTTCGGCTTCCAGCCCTTGAGCCGCTGCTGCAGCAGGTAGGTATGGTCGATGCCTTTCTGCACGACCGACATCGGCTCGAGCAGCACCGCGAAGTCGCGGATGTCCTTCGGGATCTTGTTCAGGAAGGTCGGCGACTCGACGTAGTACTGCGCCATGAACCCGTGGCGGCGCATGATGCCGCGCTCGGTGTACTGGCCGCTGCTGCACATGTCGTTCTCCCCCGCCTTGCACTGGGCGCACTTGCCGCAGGGACGGCGGACGGTGGAGACGACGAGGTCACCGGCCTTCCAGCCCGTGACCTTCTTGCCCACCTGCTCGACGAGGCCGAGATTCTCGTGACCGAGGATCAGGAATTCGTCCCCCTCGGGGGGCTTGCCGTAGAGGCCGTGGTTGATCTCCGCGTCGGTGCCGCAGAGCCCGACACGCAGCATCTTCACCGCGACCTGGTCCGGCTTCATCTTCGGATCCGGCATGTCGCGCATGTGGATCGTGTCTTTCTCACCTGGCTTGACGACGATGGCTTTCATGGGGTCCTCACTTCAGCATTCAGCATTCAGCATTCAGTCTTCGGCATTCAGCATTCCGCATTCCGCATTCCGCATTCAGCATTCAGCGTTCAGCGTTCAGCGTTCACTTGAAATCCGTCAGCGAAAACGAAGGGGTGACCGGTTGGCTCTTCTTCCAGTCGTGATACTGGTGACACTCGAAGCAGCGGCTCTCCGCCTGCCCTGAGCCCGGTCGAAGGGTCCCCTTCGAGGGCGCGTGGCACGTGGCGCAGACGGCCTGGCCCGGCATCAGCACGTCGGAGGTCCTGGTGCTGGCGTCCGCCGCGTGGCAGCTCGCGCAGGTCACCATCCGGTGCGGGGTGTGATCGAAGGCCGCGCGCGGCATCCACTGTTTCGTGACCTCCGACCTGGCGTAGGCCGGCAGCGGCAACTGCGCCACGGCGTTCGGTGCCTGCCTCGCCGACGCCTCGGCGGCGGGCTCGTGGCACTCCGCGCAGGTCTTGTTCCACAGCAGGCGCTCGTCCGCGGCGGCGCGGCGCGCGACCCATTCGTCCGCGTTGCGGGCGGGCGGCTCCGCGGGGCGCGGGAAGTTCAGCGGGACGCGCCGGAACGCCGAGTCGGGCCTGGAGATGTCCCCCGGGTTCTGGCGGATGTAGGCGGTCAGCGCCTGCTGCACGAACGCGCGGACGTTCTCGGGCTGCGCGTGCGGCGCCGCCTGCTCGATGCGCTCGTCGAAGAAGAGCGGGTGGCAGGTGGCGCAGTGCTGCTGGTAGGTGATGGGGGCCATCAGCCCGGTCGTCGCGGGTCCCTTGACCTTGGCGCCAGATCGCGTCACGTCGGGCTTGTGGCAGGTCGCGCACTCGAGCGTCCGGGGTCCGCCGGGCCCTCGAATGGGATCCTTCATGTGGACCGCGTGGTTGAAGCGCAGCCGTCCCGGATCCTGCGCCCCGGGCTTGATCGCCGCGAACTCGGGGTGCCCGGATGGGAAGGCGCCGACGGTCGTCGCGACCGCTGGGGCCCCCCGGGTTGTCTTCAGCTCGGCGTGGCACTCGAGGCAGAAGCCGTCGCTCGTCTGCGCGAGCCGGACGCGGCCGCGATGCTCCTGGTGGCACGTGGCGCAGGTCCGCGGCGTCGTCTGGTTCGCGGCGTGGGCGGGCGCGTCGTGGCACGCCAGGCAGGCCGTGTCGGTAGTGTGCGCGCGGAAATCCCGCCGCGGATCCCGTGGAGTGGAGGATCCGGTGTGGCACACCTCGCAGCGCATTTCCGCGAAGGCATGCGCGCTCGATACCGGTCCCGCGCTGTACGGCGTCCGGCTGCCGGCGACCGCGAACGCCGACACCCAGAGCACGGCCGCGACCGGCAGCGCGAGGGACAGCAGGATCCGCCACCGCTTCATCCCGCGGGCGCGCTTGAAGTAGTTGAGGTCTATCCTCTGCGCGCGCTGCTTCGCGGTGCGGACTCTCATCAGAAGGTCACCGGGGCGGCCGACGGCTCACCACGAAGGTCACAATGGTCACAAAGGTCATGAAGAGACGACCCATAAGGATCGTACTTTGTGGCCTTAGCGATCTTGGTGATCTTCGTGTTCATGGGCGTGGCCCGTCTCAGAACCGCAGTGCCATGACGATGTGCACCACCGCCAGCGCCATCAGGGCGAAGGACAGCGGCACGTGGACGATGAGCCAGGCGTGGAGGAGCCCGTGCATCCGCTCCTGGCGCAACAACTGGCGTTCCTCTTCGCAGAGGCTTTCGAGGTCGGTGATTGCGGCCGAGAGCGCCGGCTGGACGAGCGGCCGGAGCTTGCCGAAGAGCGCCGCGGCGCTGGTCTGGTCCGCGAGCGGGTGCGAGCGCGAGGGCGCCTGCAGGAACGGGCGCATCTCGCGCGTGTAGAACTCGCGCAGCGGCGCGGTGTCGTCCGCCCCGATCCGCATGACGCTCGCCAGCGCGTTCGCGCCGGACGCCGCGACGGGGACCGCGACCTGCAGCTTGCCCGAGGCCTCGGCGACCACGTTGTCGGCCTCGTCGAGCAGCTGCTCGCGCACGTGCCCGATCTCGTCGTAGATGGTTTCCATCGGCACCGCGCGCATGAGGCGCCGCGGCAGCGTGTGCTGCAGGCACGCGCCGAACACGCCGCTCGCGTAGACGACGACGAAGAGCCACATCAGCGCGGAGGTGAGGCCGTACCCGAACAGGAAGCCCGCGTGCAGCAGGATGAGCGGCAGGCTCAGCGCGCCGAGCCAGAGGTGCGCGCGCATCCAGGACTGCGTCCTCCCGATCCGCCAGATCGGAAACTTCTTGCGCAG
>JANOJK010000466.1:0-3592 GCA_031408165.1 Acidobacteriota bacterium
CCGTTCAGCGAGTACCGGAGCCGATTGCAACGTTTCGCGCCAGGGATCGCTCATGACCCATCCGGCGCAACGGGTGCGTGGACGTACACCCACGCGTGCCTGCCGGACGCGAGCAGAGTGGCGACCCGCTGGTACGAGAAGGGTGCTTCGAACTCGTCGGCGCGCGCGAGTTCAGCATCGGTGATCTCGAACACCGTCCCGATTACGCGGCTGTCTTCGTTCCCGGTGGACTTCGCGTTGGCGTGGTGTGTCTTCCCGAGTGTGGCCACCACGTGTAAATCTTCGATCTTCACTAAAGATTGCTCAAACCCGACAAGCTCGTCTCTATGTCCACTGAGCCGTCTGCCAAACGTGGACAGCTGCACATCATCCTGTTGCAGAGTGCCATACGAGAACAGCAGCGGCATACGGTCAGGATTCAGGATTCAGGATTCAGGATTCAGGATGAGCGATTCGGGATCAGCGATCAGCGATCAAGGATTCGAGGCTGCTTTCGCCAGCGCCTGGACGGCCTGGACCATCGACATCAGTCCCATCCCCTTGCCCATCGAGATGTTCTGCCGGAAGATCTTTTCGACGATGCCGGTGTTGACCGTGGCGATTTCCGAGGCGGGCAGGCCGGAAAGCGTCTTGTCGAGGATCGCGGCGAGCGCCTTTGCCGAAATGCCGGACGGATTCTCCACCGCGAAGTAGAGGTTCAGCGTGCCGTCCGGGTGCTTCTGCGCCCAGACGTACGCGTCCGATTCACACTGCGGGATCTGGTGGGATTTCGCAAAGGGGCGCGTCGCCAGCGAGGGCGGCACTTCCTTGAACTGGTCCGCGTAGCTGAGGAGCATGTCGGTCCGATCCGCAGGATCGAACATCTGGAACATCTCCACGAGCTTCTGAAGTTTCTCCGGCACGTGGTCAGTGTGAACTACCAGCCACGAACTGCAAACGACAAACTTCTTACTTCTCGATCGGCACTCCGACCATGTTGCCCCACTCGGTCCAGCTGCCGTCGTAATTGCGGATGCTCTCGAAGCCGAGGAGGTACTTCAGGGCGAACCACGTATGGCTGCTGCGCTCGCCGATGCGGCAGTACGCGATGGTCTCCTTCTCGGGGGAGAGCTGCTGATCCTCGAGGTAGAGCTTCTTCAAGTCGGCCGCGGACTTGAACGTGCCCTCTTCCGGATTGATCGCGCGCGCCCAGGGGACGCTCTTCGCGCCGGGGATGTGACCGCCGCGCAGCGCCCCTTCATTCGGGTAGTCGGGCATGTGCATGCGTGTGCCCGCGTATTCCTCGGGGCTGCGGACATCGACCAGCTGCCCCTTCGTCTTCAGGTGGGCCTGCACATCATCGCGATACGCGCGGTGCGGCGCGTCGTTGCGGTCATTCGCCGTGTAATTTGTCCCGGGATACGACGGCACGTCGCGGCTCATTGCGCGCGACTCCTTCTCCCACTTGAGGCGTCCGCCGTCCATGACCTTCGCGTTGGTGTGGGCGAACAGCTGGAACACCCAGAACGCGTAGCACGCCCACCAGTTGTTCTTGTCGCCGTAGAAGACCACCGTCGTGTCGTTGGCGGCGCCGATCTTCGACATCAGCGCCTCGAAGCCCTCGCGCGTGATGTAGTCGCGGCGGAGCTGATCGTTCAGGTCCCTCGTCCAGTCGACGTGGACCGCGCCGGGCACGTGGCCGGAGGCGTAGAGGATCGTGTCCTCGTTCGATTCGATGATCCGGACCTTCGGATCCTTCAGGTGCTGCTCGACCCAGTCGGTCGAAACCAGGACATCCGGATGGGCGTATCCGCGTGTCTCAATGCTCGTGGCCATGGCTCACCCTTCAGTCTTCAGTTGAGGGAAGAATTGTGTGCGCAACCGCACGAGCCTCCCTGCGAGCGGCAGGCGGGAATGGCTTCCGTCTCCCTGGGGCCGGCCGTGCCGACCATGCCGGGCGTCGAGAGCAGTTTCTGCAGGTCGGCGCTTTCGCACGCCGGGCAGGCGGGGGTCCGGTCCGCGGTGACGAAGGCCTCGAACTCGCGGCCGCAGCCAAGGCAGGCGTATTCAAAAAGAGGCATGCCAACGATTCTATCAGTCCCTCCGCCTCCCGGTCCTGTATAAGATCGCCCCATGACACGCCTGCTCCCCGTCATCCTGATCCTGGTCCTGCTCACTTCCGCGCCCCGGGCGCAGGGGACCGGCCCCCGGCTGGTCGTCCTGAACAAGGAAGACGCCACGCTCGTCACCGTGGATCCCGCGACCGGGAAGGTGCTTGGCCGGGTGCCGACCGGGGAGGGGCCGCACGAGGTCGTCGTCTCCGCCGACGGCGCGACGGCGTTTGTCGGCAATTACGGAGGGGCCGCCGGGCCGGGCCACACCATCTCGGTCGTCGACCTCGTCGCCATGAAGGAGGTGCGCCGGTTCGACGTGAGCCCGCTGCGGCGTCCGCACGGCATGGAGCTCGCGGACGGCAAGGTCTACTTCACCGCCGAACCCAACCGGATCGTCGCCCGCTACGATCCCGCGTCGAACCAGGTCGACTGGCTGTTCGGCACGGGCCAGGCGTCGACCCACATGGTGTCTGTGAACCGCGACGCCACGGCGATTTACACCGCGAACATCGGCGGGGACAGCATCACCGTGATCGAGCGCGGCGCCAACCCGGAGGTGTGGAGCCCGACTGTCATCCCGGTGGGGAAAGGGCCCGAGGGCTTCGACGTGTCGCCGGACGGGCGCGAGCTCTGGACGGCGCAGTCGCGCGACGGCGGCCTGTCGATCATCGATCTCGCTCAGAAGAAAGTCGTCGGCACGATCGACCTGCGGACGAAGCGCTCGAACCGCCTGAAGTTCACGCCTGACGGCCGGCTCGCGCTCGTCTCGGACCTGGACGCCGGCGAGGTGCTGGTGATCGACGTCGCCACGCGCACGGTCACGAAGCGGATTCCGCTCGGCCGGATGGTCGAGGGCATCCTGGTGCAGCCCGACGGGGCCCGCGCCTACGTCGCCGTCACCGGCGACAACCACATCGCCGTCATCGACCTGAAGACGCTGGCTGTGACGGCCCGGATCGAAACGGGCCGCGGACCCGACGGCATGGCGTGGGTCAAGTAGTTAGTAGTTCGCCTCGTGCCCGGCGCACGCGCGACGCGGGTCGACCCGATCGCCGTGTTGAAGGCGGAGTAACTACTTCGCGCGTTCGACTGTGGCCGGGATCACGCTGCGAATCGGGCCCCATCCGGCCTGCAGCTTGCCGGCGGCGTCCTTCACCACCTTGATGACCGCGACCCCACCGTCGGGCAGGTTCGCCAGGACCACCATCCCGCTCGGCGATGTCATCACGTCGGTGACCGCCAGCATCTGATCGGGCGAGCTGCCGACCGTGCCCTGGTAGGCTCCAGGCTTTCCGGAAATCTCCATCGTCCCGGTGATCGGCGCGCCGGCCTCGTCGCGGGTCGAGTACGTCCACTTTCCCACGGGGTCGAACGACGCCGGCTGGGGTGGCTGAAGGTATCCCGATACGGATGCCGCGAGCGCCGCGGCGAGCACCAGATTTCTCATGTGAATCTCCTGTCAGGAGCCTTTGACGGGAACGTCAGCCGGTAAGTTGCCC
>JANOJK010000474.1:0-4600 GCA_031408165.1 Acidobacteriota bacterium
CGGGCTCCCCTTCTATTACGACTTCATGGTCAGGGACTTCGGGTGGTCGCGGACGCAGGTGACCTCGGGCAACGCGCTCAGCAAGCTGCTCGTGGGCCCGCTGTTCGGGTTCATGGCGGGATGGGTGGTGGACCGTTTCGGACCGCGACGCCTCATGATGGCGGGCATCCTCATGGCGGGGATCGCGCTCATCGGCCTCGCGCACATGACATCGCTCTGGATGTTCTACGCCTTCTACCTGCTGAACGCGCTCGGCTACGTGTGCGGCGGCCCCCTGCCCAACCAGGTGCTGCTCTCGCGCTGGTTCGACACGTCGCGCGGCAAGGCGATGGGGTTCGCCTACCTCGGCATCGGGATCGGCGGGTACCTGGTCCTGATGCTCTCGCCGCGCCTCGTCGCCGCGTTCGGCTGGCGGGGCGCGCTCCAGGTGCTCGGCATCCTCATCATCGCGCTCGCGCTGCCGCTCGCCTATTTCGTGCGCGACGAGCCGGACGCCGACGGGGCATCCACGAGATCGGCCGTCCCCGGTACCGTCGCCCCCATGGGAGGCATCTTCCGCAACCCGGCGTTCTACCTCCTCGCCGTCGGCAGCATGTGCTCCATCGGCGCGGTCGGAGGGACCAACCAGCATCTGAAACTGTTCCTCAGCCTGGATCTCAACTTCTCGCAGACGGCGGCGGCATCGGTCGCCTCCACGGTGCTCGCCTGCAGCATCGCCGGACGCCTGATCATGGGATGGCTGGCCGACCGCATCGCGCGCAAGCACGTGATGCTCCTCATCTACGGACTGATCGCCGGATCGATTCCGCTGCTCTTCTTCGCGCAGTCGCCGCCGGCCCTCTATGCGTTCGCCGTCATCTTCGGCCTCGGCCTCGGTGGTGAATACCTGATCATCCCGCTGATGGCGGCTGAGCTGTTCGGCGTGAAGGTGCTCGGCCGGCTGATGGGCGTCATTCTCACCGCCGACGGCGTCGCGGAGGCCACGTTCCCGATGCTCGTCGGATATCTTCGCGACGTGACGGGCAGCTATCGCACCGGCTTCGTCGTGCTCATCGCGCTGGCCCTGGCCGGCACGGTCGCGATCGGCTTCCTGCCGCGCCGGACGGCGCCGGCCGCGGAGCCCTCCCGTGCCTGATCCCGGAAGACGCCGATTCCTCGCGACGATCGCCGTGTTCCCGTCCGCCGTCCGCCTGAAGGCGGCAGCGACAGCCACAACCGACGGTGGCTTCCCTTTTCACGCAGGGGGCAGAATCCGTCTCGGCTACGCGGCGGGTCGCGGGCGCGTGGACGTCAAGGCCTGCGTCGCGGCGCTCCGGGACATCGGCTTCCACGGCTGGGCCGTCGGCGAGCTCGATCGCGTCGTGGATGCCGGCGGTTCACCGAAAGCCAGCCCGATGGCGAACCGGGACTGCCTCGTCAAGCAGCTTGGGCTTCCGCTTTGATTGCGACGGAGATAAATGCATGCGCCTGACAGGATTTCACCAGTTCTGCCTCGTCACGCTGCGGACGGTGATCGGCTGGCACTTCGCATACGAGGGCGTCTACAAGCTGATGCTGCCCGCGTGGTCCCGCACGGGACAGCTCGTCGGTGAATGGAGCGCCGCCGGGTACTTGCGAGGGGCGAGCGGTCCGATGGCGCCGATGTTCCATCGCATGGCCGAGAACGCCGGCATGATGCAGGCGGTCGACGTGCTCGTGCCGTTCGGCCTGCTGCTCGTGGGGCTGTCGCTCATGCTGGGCCTGTTCACACAGGTCGGATGCATGGGCGCGATGGCGTTCCTGGCGCTGTTCTACCTCTCGCAGCCGCCGTTCTCGGGCATGCCGCAGACGGGCGCCGAAGGCGCGTACCTGATCGTGAACAAGAACCTGATCGAACTGGTCGCGGTGCTGGTGGTCATGGCCTTCCGCACCGGCGCGATCGCGGGCCTGGACCAGTTCTGGTTGTCGCGCCGCCACGTCGGCGGCGCGGCACCCGTCAATCCCTGACCGGCGCGACCGCGGAAATAGCGGTGCGCCGGGGTCCGATGGTGCCGTGGAGCAACAGCGAGACGGCTTCCCGCAGGCCCGCCGGAGTGAAGGGCTTTTCGAGGAACGCTTCGGCCTCGCCGAGGGGACGCGCGTCCATGAGCCGGTCGATCCGGCCGGTGACGTAGAGCACCGGCAGGCCCGGGCGGGTGACCTGGATCCGCCGCACCATCTCCTCGCCGCTCAGGCCCGGCATGTTCAGGTCAGCGATGAGCAGGTCGATCACGGCATCTCCGGCCGCTGCGGCGACGCCCTCCGCGCCGTCAGCCGCCTCGATGACCTGGTATCCCTCCTGTTCGAGGATGCGCCGTTCCACGGCGCGCAGCGCGGCCTCGTCGTCGACCGTCAGAACAGTCGCGCTCTTCTGTGAATTTGCCGGATGCATGACGTCTCCCCTTCGAATCATCTGCCGAGTGATCGGCGCGAGGGCCTAAGTTCCGATTCCTGGTTTGGCCGGGCCGTCCATCTCCGCCATGACCCGTGTGTAGCAGCCAGGGCAGATGCCGTGACTGAACTGGAGATCGGAGTGCTCCGACACGTAGTGCTCGACCTGCTCCCAATAGTTGTCGTCCGTACGCACGTGCTTGCAGTAACTGCAGATGGGCAGCAATCCGTGAAGCTGCTTGACGCGTGACAGCGCCGTCTCGAGTTCGGCGACGCGGGCCGCCAGGGATTCCCTCAGCTTGAGCACCCGGAGGCCGACGTGGACGCGGGCGCGCAGAATCTCCGGATCGAAGGGCTTGCTCAGAAAATCGTCCGCGCCCGCCTCGAGCCCGTTGACCAGGTCCGCGCGGGATTCGCGCGCGGTCAGGAGGAGGACGTGCAAGTGGTTGCGGGTCGCGTCGGCGCGGATGCGGCGGCACACGTCGGGACCGTCGAGCCCGGGCATCCCCCAGTCCAGCACGGCGAGCCCGATGCCCGGGTCGCGCCGGACCGCGTCCCACGCTTCGTCGCCGTCGTGAGCGACGACCACCTCGAGCCCCCACGTTTGCAGCGTGCCCCGCAGGAGCGCCGCCGTCGCGCGATCGTCGTCAGCGACCAGGGCGCGGGTCATGACGCCACCGTCAGCGCCGGGACCCACTGGCGCAGAAGGTCCATGGCGAGCAGGGCCTGGGTCGACAGGTCGCGCATCGCCGCCGGCGCCGCCTCGAGCCGCCGCTCGGCGCCGATCCGCTCGAGGATCCGGGCCGCCGACGTCAGTCCGATGGCCGACAGGTTGCCGGCGGACCCTTTCAACGCGTGCGCCGCGAGGCGAACCTGCTCCGGATCGCCGCTGGTCACAGCCGCCTGGATGTCGGCCACGCGGATCGGGCAGTCCATCAGGAACAGCGCGACGATCTCCTGGAACAACTGCTCGTCGCCTCCGACGCGCTTCAGGAGCGCCTCGCGATCGACGCACGGGCCGGCCGGCGCGGGCGCCGGTTCGTCGGTGACCGCCCCGAGGACCACGTCCTGCTCGACAGTTGCGAAGAGCCTCGCGGGCTCGATGGGCTTCGAGAGGTATCCGTCCATACCGGCCGCCAGGCACCGCTCGCGGTCGCCGGTCATCGCGTGTGCCGTCATCGCCACGATGCGGAGGTGCGCGCCGGTCACGGTTTCGATCCGGCGGATCTGCTCGGTCGCCTCCAACCCGCCCATCTCCGGCATCTGGATATCCATCAGCACGAGGTCGACGCTCGTCACGTCCAGCGCCGCGAGCGCCTCGATGCCGTTGTCCGCGATGGACACGTGGTGGCCGCGCTTCCTCAGCAGCCCGGCCGCCACGCGCTGGTTGACGATGTTGTCTTCCGCCAGCAGGATGCGAAGCGGACGGCGCGGATCGGCGGGAGACAAGGGGGGCAAGGGGGACAAGGGGGACAAGGGGGCGATCGCCGTCTTGACCGGCGGTTCCGCGCCGTTCAGCACGCGGGAGATGGCGTCAAGGAGGCCTGCCGCGTCGATGGGCTTCGTCAGGTACGCCGCGATACCCAGGTCGCGCGCCTTGGACGCGTCTCCGTACTGCCCCGAAGAGGTCAGCATCATGATGGTGAGTCCGGTCAGCTCCGCGTTGGCGGCGATCTCTCGCGCCACGCCGAACCCGTCCATGCCGGGCATGTTTGCGTCGAGGAGGACCAGCGCGAACGGCGTGCCGGCTTCCACGCCGGCCCTCAGCGCATGAAGGGCCTTGTGGCCGCTCGCGACACACGTCGGCCGGGCCTGCCACCGGATCAACTGCGCCTCGAGGATCCGGCGATTCACCGGGTTGTCGTCCACGACGAGCACCGGCAGATTCGCCAGCGCGAGGGTCGGCGCCACCTTCTCCGCGGCGAGCGTGGCGGTGTCGAACGGGACCGTAAAGTGGAACGTGCTTCCATGGTCCGGCTCGCTCTCGACCCAGATCCGGCCTCCCATCAACCCGACGAGCGTGGCGGAAATCGTGAGCCCGAGTCCGGTGCCCCCGAAACGCCGGGTCGTCGAGCCGTCGGCCTGACTGAACGCTTCGAACACGCTCGCGTGCTTGTCCCTCGGAATGCCGATGCCCGTGTCGGTGACCGTGAAATGCAGCAGCGTGCAACCGGGCTGGTGCGCGTCCTGC
>JANOJK010000484.1:0-11331 GCA_031408165.1 Acidobacteriota bacterium
CCACGAGCGGCATAGCTCACGCGTGCCGTCGCGTCGGCGAGGTTGAGCTGCCGTTGATAGTTCGTCGCGCCGGCGCTGCCGGTGAATGCGATCCCGAGGTCGCCGAGCGGCTGGTAGGGGGGCATGCGGCGGGGGATGCCGATGAGCGCTTTATCGGCCAGCGCCTCGGCCTCGACCGCCTTGCCGGCAAAGAGCAGGCGCCGAATTTCGGGCACCGCGGCGGGCCCCGCGGGATTCTGGCGATCGCGCTTCTCCCCCGCCCACACGGTATCTTCATTGAGCTGGAGCCGCTCGGTTTCGACGCCACCGAACACCATCGCGCCGAGCCGTCCGTTGCCGATCGGGAGCGCCTCGTTCCAGTTCGCCGCGGGCTGCCGGTACCAGAGTCGCAGGTCCGGCGCTTCGGAGCTTCCGCCCTGAGCCACCCGGCCACTGCCGGCTTCCACCTTGGCGTCACGCGTCAGCGGGCCACTGAAGCCCAGCCCGCCGGCGATCCCGCACAACCCGGCCGCGAGCGCAAGATCCCGAAGCCGCATCACCGCCCGGCCTTGGGCTCCAGTTCGAGGACGACGATGGTGTCGATCGGATCGATCGCGTCGCGGGGCAGGGTCAGCACCACGCCGAAGTCGCCCGTCTTGAACGGGACGGCCCGGCCGCCGTCGAGCAGGCGCGCGGAGCGCACCGTCGAGGGCAGCGGCGGGAGCAGCAGCGACGCGTCCGGCGAATCGAGCACATGCACGTACACGCGGTCCCCCTTGCGGGTCGTCGCGCCCCACGGGTGCGGCGCGATCGGGCCGCCGCGCGTGCCGTAGATGGATTCGCCGTTCTTCGAGAGCCACGTCCCGATCTCACGAAGGCGTGTCACGAACTCCGGCTGGATCCTTCCGTTCGGCATCGGCCCGACGTTCAGCAGGAAGTTCGCGTTCGACCCGGCGGCGCGCACGAGATATCGCACCAGGTCGCGCGTGGACTTGTAGCGCCGGTCGGTGATGTTGAATCCCCAGGCGCCGTTCATCGTCTCGCACGTCTCGAGCGGCAGCTCGCCGATCTCCGAGTCCTTGTTGAATTCGGACGTGCGGCCGCCCGGCAGGTCCTTCTCGAACATCTGGAAGTCTTCGCCGGGATTCGGCCGCCGGTGGTGGTTCGCGCCGATGAGCGCCCCGGGCTGCAGCTGGTGGATCAGCGCATACGTCCGATCGAGCTGCCAGTCCGCGTCGGGCTTGTCCCACCAGCCGTCGAACCAGATGCCGGCGACGTCGCCGTAATTGGTGAGCAGTTCTCGCAGCTGCGCGTTCATGTATTCGAGGTAGCGCGGCCAGTTCCCCTGGTCCGGCCGGCCCGCGTCCTGCCCCGTGCGTCCGCGGGGAAAGTAGTCGGGATGGTGCCAGTCGAGCTGTGAGTGATAGAAGAACAGCTTCAGGCCCTGTCGCCGGCACTCCTCGGCGAGGGCCTTCAGGACATCCTTCTTGTACGGGGTCCGCCTCACGATGTTGTAGTCCGACACCTTCGAGTCGAACATCGCGAACCCGTCGTGATGCTTGCTCGTAATGGTGATGTACTTCATGCCGGCCGCCTTGGCGAGCGAGACCCATTCGGCGGCGTCGAACTCGGTGGGGTTGAACAGGGCGGGGAGCTTCTCGTAGTCGCCGATCGGAATTTTCTTCGTGTTCATCACCCATTCGCCGTCGCCGAGGACGCTGTAGACGCCCCAGTGGACAAACAGGCCGAACCGCGCGTCCTGGAACCACTCGCGGGCGGCGAGGTTCTCAGGCGTCGGCTTGTAACCGGTCTGGGCGTGAACAGGCCCCAGACAGACGACGAGCGCACCGGCACATGCGAGAAGGATCTTCCTCATGGGCCGAGCATACCAAGATCCCGACCCTGAAGCGTCCGTCTATTCCCAGCCCCGTAGCAGGGGATTCGTATATGGGATAATCAAAGGCGAGTCGGGGCGTAGCGCAGCCTGGTAGCGCATCTGGTTTGGGACCAGAGGGTCGGGGGTTCGAATCCCTCCGCCCCGACCATTCGAATCGCTCATCGCTGATCGCTCATCCTGGATCCTCAATCCTCAATCCTGCATCCTCGATCCTTCGATCCTTCGATCCTTCGATCCTTCAGATCCTCAGTAGGTGGCGCGCCCGCCGCTCAGGTCGTAGACGGCACCGGTCGCGAAGGAGTTCTCCGCCGAGACCAGCCACGCGGCGAGCGACGCGAGCTCGTCCACCTGCAGGAAGCGCCCGCGCGGGACCTTCGCGAGCATGTAGTCGATGTGCGCCTGCGTGGTCTGCGCGAGGATGCGGGTCTTGGCCGGACCAGGGGTGATGCAGTTGACGGCGATGTCGTCTCCGGCGAGCTCCTTGCCGAGCGACTTCGTCAGGGCGATGACCCCGGCTTTCGCCGCGCTGTACCCGGAGGCGTTGGGATTGCCTTCCTTGCCGGCGATCGACGCGATGGTGACGATTCGGCCGTAGTGCTGCGCGCGCATGTAGGGCACCACGGCCCGGCAGCACAGGAAAATACCGGTCAGGTTGACGTCGATGACGCGCCGCCAGTCCTCCGGCGGGTACTCCCACGTCGGCACGGTGGCGCCGGCGATGCCGGCGTTCGCCACGAGGATGTCGATGCCGCCCAGCCGCGTGGCGGTCTCGGCCGCGGCGGCGTCGACCCGGCCGGCATCCACGACGTCGACGACGACGGCATGCACCTCCCCGAGTGATGCCAGCTCGCGCGCCGTGGCAGCGGCCGTGTCAGCGTCGCGATCCCAGAGCGACACGCGCGCGCCGGAGCGCAGGAGGCGTTCGGCGATGGCGCGCCCGAATCCCTGCGCGCCGCCGGTGATGACGGCCCGCCGGCCGTGGAGGTCGTACTGGTGCATGGCTGGTCTCGGTGCGCGGGAAGTCTACCCTATTCGCCGCGCGCGTGGCGGCGGAGCCGCAGCTCGAGATGGCGGCGCACGTCGGGCCATTCAGCGGCGAGGATGCTGTACATCACCGTGTCGCGCACGCTGCCGTCGCGGCGCACGCCGTAGTGGCGGATGACGCCGTCCTTCTTCGCGCCGAGCGCCTCGATCGCGCGCTGCGAGCGGAAATTGAAGTTGTCCGTCCGCAGCCCTACGACCTGGCAGCCGAGCGTGTCGAAGGCATGACCGAGCAGCAGCAGCTTGCAGGTGGTGTTGACGTGCGTCCGCTGCCGGCTCTGCGCGTACCACGTGTAGCCGATCTCGACGCGATCGAGGAGTGGAAGGATGTCGTGATAACGCGTCGAGCCGATAATCGCGCCAGTCGCCACGTCACGCACGGCCCAGGGCAGCATGTGCCCCTCCCGCTGCCCCTTGAACGCCTCGGCGAGATACTCCCGCACGCCGTCGGGCGGCGGGACCCTCGCGAACCAGCACTCCCAGAGACGCCCGTCCCCAGCCGCCTCGGCGAGGAGGTCATGGTGCTCCTCGGCGAGCGGCTCCAGGCGGATGCCGTCACGCTCCAGGACCACGGGCTGTGCATCCGTCATGTGCAGGAAAGACTACGCGGAAAACCGTCCAACCCGCAGGGCCAATTCCTGAAGGACGGCCGGCGCCAGACAATCGCTGTCAGCGCGGCGGGCGATGCGCCCTCCGGCTCCAGGTTGGCGAGCTGACGCTAACGGCTCGGCGTGGGGGGGGCGGCTTCGGTCGCGTGCAGCAGCTGCGCAACGGTCCCGGTGGCCTGGGCGTTCCGCCAGGTCATGAACGAGACGCCGGCGCCGCCGATGACGCAGGCAGCGAGCGCGGCAAAAGTGGAGAGAGAAATCATTGGATATACCTTCGGCCTGAAACAGCACCTGCTATGGAGTGAGGCTGTCGGCTGATGCTTGCCGGAGGCTCAGGGGAGACCCTACTTTACCACACGCGCCGTCTGGCGGCGTGGTGTGCGGTTTGGGACAGCCAGCGGCCGGCGCAGCCTGTAGGCTGAAACCATCATGTCCTCAGACGACGCCACCGCGGAGTCCGCTGAAGTTGACGCCGAGCAGCGGCGAGAGACAGCGGAAGCGCTCCGCGAGGCTGCGGAAGACGCCCGGGCGGCCGCTGAGGTGGGCCGCGCCGAGGCCGAGGTCCTCCGGCTCGCAAAAGAGCAGGGCCGCAGGGCGGCGGAATCGGTCCGTGAGATCACCGTCGCCGATGTCAGCGCCGCGGTCCATGATCTCACCGCCGTCCTCGAAGAGATGAAGGTTGTCGAGGGCATGCGCCGCGCGCGCCGCGCCGTGAAGGATCCCGAGGATCCGAAGACGCACTGACCCGGTCGCCGCGGCGGTCGCTCACTCGTGCAGGACGACGGTGAGGAGCGACGTATTGATCCGGAGTTCGCCGTTGTACTCTATGAAGCCGAGCTTCCGGAACTTGTTCATGAAAAAGTTGACGCGGGACCGCGTGGTTCCCACCATCTCCGCCAGCAGCTCCTGGGACAGGTTCGGCATGACCTGCTGCGGGCGGTCCTGTTCGCCGTACCTCGCGAGGAGGAGCAGCGCGCGCGCCAGCCGCTTCTCGCTCGAGTTGAACAGCTGATCGATGAGATCCTCTTCGATGCGGATGTTCCGGGTCAGCATGTGCGCGAGGAAACGATCGGAGAACGTCGGGTGATCGTGCAGCCGCGCCGACATCTCCTGTTTCAGGACGGCGACGACGGTCACCGCGGTCATGGCGGTGGCCGTGGCCATGCGCCGCGTCTGCCCGGCCAGGCATCCTTCGCCGAAGAAGTCCCCCTCCGTGAACAGACCGACCACGGCTTCCTTCCCGGTCTTCGACACGACGGACAGCTTCACCCTGCCCTTGCGTATGTACAAGACGCTGTCGGCGGGATCGCCCTGCGCAAAAATCGTCGTGGGCGGCACGAAGGTCACGACCTCTCGCGCCACGTCGGCCGCCTCGAAGAATTCGTCGCCGTGAAGCCGGTGCTTCTGCTGTTTGACCTTGGCCATTGCCCCCTGTCCCGCGCGGAGCGCGCCCGCTTCCGCCATCATGGCACGTCGCGACCGCCGGCCGCATCGACCCGGCGTGTGCAAAACAAGCCAGACGAGCTGGAGAATCCGCGCGACGATACCACGCCGCTGGGGGGAATGGCGATGGATGAATCTGAGCCAGCTCAGCGGCTCGAGGCCAGTCGCGTGAAAAATCTCGAAGGACCCATGCCGATGGCCGTGATTCGCGATCTGTTCCTCGCGCTGCTGGTCGTCTGCCTCATCCCGGTCGGGATCCTTCTGGTGGGCGCGCCGCTGGCGCTCTTTGTGCGGCTCCTGCTCGAAACCGCGAGGCTTATCTTCTGATGAAACCATTGTCCATCGTTGGAATTGCGTTGATCGTGCTGGGGCTGGCGGCGCTCGCGTATCAGGGCATCACGTACACGAGCCGCGAGACCGTCGTCGATATCGGTCCGATCACCGCGACGGCCGAACGACAGAAGACCGTGCCGCTGCCGCCCATCGTCGGGATCGTGGCGGTGGTGGCCGGCGTGGGGCTGCTGGTCGCCGGCTCGCGCAAGCGCGGGTAACGGACGGGGGCGCTTCGGGCCTCGCGGGTGTTACGGCCGCTCTGTCTCGACTGACCAGCGCCACGCCCCGACGCCGACCGACAACAGGCGCCGATCGCCGTTGTTCACCAGATCGTCAGGCACGGCGGCCGGCTCCGCCGGCTGAAATACGAGCGCATGCTCGCCCGGCGTCAGGGCGAGCGGCCCGATCCGGGTGATGCGGCGCCCGTCCGGGATTGTCAGCGTCTGCACCGCCCGTCCGTCCAGCATCATGACGAGCGTGCGGGCGCGGTGGAACGCCGTCATCTCGACGTCGACGCGGGCGACAACCGGACGATCGCCGCTGTTCACGATCGTCCATGCCCCCTGCGGTCCCATCCAGCGCCACGTCCACGCCGTGTCGTACTCGCGGGCATAGAACGCCGTCATCCCGGCGGTGTAGACGACCGGTGTGCGCGCGGTAACGGTGAATACCTCGCCGTCGCGGAAGCGCGCAGCGACCTGCAGGCCGTCGGGCGGGAGGTGGTCCGCGAACCGCCGGCCCTCCAGCGTGCGGCGCCGCACGACCAGGTGCGTGAACCCGCCGGCCGCCAGCTTGTCGACGAGATTGGGCTGCGTGCAGTCGTCGAACGCCGTGGTGTGCGGCACGATGCGATAGTCGGTCAGCCACTGCACGGACCGGGACTCCGGGGTCAGCGGCGCACAGTCGAGGGCGCGGACGGCACCCGGCTGCGCCGCGACCCATCGGTGCGCGCCGGTCGGGAGCACATCGCGCCACTGCGCGGGCGGCCACACCGCGTACTCCGTGGCCGCGACCGCCAGGAGCGAGACGCAGGCGACACGCGCGTCCCGCCGGCCGGTCCGCCACAGCCGCTCCGCGCCGATGGCCGCCAGCAGCGCCGCCATCAACTGCACCACGACGCCGAATCGCGCGTAGGCGCGAAACATCGGCACCACCTCGAAGAGCCAGGCCGATGGACGCGTGAACGTGATCGGGCCGATGGTGCGCTCCGGGGACAGCGAGCACACGAGCGCCGCGAGCGCGACCGCCACCAGGACCGGGACCGCGGTCAGCGCCGACGACTGGCGGCGGTCACGCAGCAGCCACGCCGCCACCGCGACGAGCCCGAGCGCCACGATGCCCCATCCCAGACTCACCTGCTGTTCGACCAGGGCGGCGCGCGGCACGCCGGCGCCGCTCCAGACACGTTCCGCGAGGCGTCCCAGCCACGGGTGTCCGACCGGCGGGACGAGATACCCCCACCACTTCGCGCTGAACAGGAAGAGATCGGCGCGCGCGAACGCGAAACCCGGAAGGCCCGGGACGGCGCCATGGATTGCGTACCACCAGTAGGCGACTCCCCCGGCAGCCATGAGGGTCAGAATGCCGATTGTGATCGCGAGGCGGCGCAGCGACGCCGGCTCGGGTCGGGACCGGACCCACCAGTACGCCGCCACCGCCACCGGCGTGATCATGGCCGCAATCAGCCCGCCGTAATAATTCGACAGCGTGACGCCGGCGATCGACACCGCAAGCAGCGCAACAGCCGCGGGGCTCGCGGCGTCGAGACAACGCCACAGCGCGAGCAGGACGAGCGGTATCCACTGCGTCTGCGCGATGTGCGGATGATAGGCGGCCTGCGCGAGATGGAACGGCGAGAAGGCGAATGCGAGGGCCGCGATCGCGGCGCCCGCGGGCGCCAGCCCGAGGTACCGCCCCAGCAGGAAGGCCGTCACCGCCGACAGCGGGAACGTCAGCAGCACGATCGAGTTGTAGGCGGCCACGGGACCGGCCACGCGCGCGAGCAGCGCGCCGGGCACGTCGGTGAGCGGCTGCGAGTATACGCCCAGCACCACGGGGCGGCTGAACTGCTCCATCACCGTGAACGGATCGTGGTGGC
This sequence comes from Acidobacteriota bacterium, assembly GCA_031408165.1. Lineage (GTDB taxonomy): Bacteria > Acidobacteriota > Vicinamibacteria > Vicinamibacterales > 2-12-FULL-66-21 > JAICSD01. The sequence goes on from JANOJK010000484.1 coordinate 7,400, forward strand.
GGCCGACGATCTCCATGCCGAAGATCCGTTCCGACGGCGCGCGAAGCACCGGGGCGGCCATGAGAGCCGTGAGGATCACGGCCAGTGCGGAGACGGCCGCCGTCTCAGCGAGGTGGACGCTCATACGCCACGATCGCCAGAACGACGAGCACGGGAGCGGCGACTGCCCAGGCGCGGATGGCGGGCACCGTCGGGATGAACCCGCCGTGCCGGGCCACGAACAGCAGGGCGGCGCCCAGCACGATCTGCGAGAGCCCGAGCACCGCAAGTCCGGCCGCGAAGGGCCGCCACCTCGCCACGGTCAACACCGCGACCGACAGCGCCACGAACAACCCGGCCTGGAACGCAGGCAGGAGCGCGAGGGCGCCCTGCGGATCTGCGAGCGGCGCTGCAGCGAATGCGGGCGGCAGCACCCGGGCGTACACAGGACCCGCGAGGTACATGGCGAGAACACCCAGCGCGCCGCCGAGAAGCGCCGGTCGAGCCGAAGTCATGGCGGCGCCGTGGCGCCACAGGGCGGCGAGGCACACGAGGACCGCGGCGAGCAGCACCTGGTAGAACGCGTGGATCAGGAAGAGCGGTGATCCGATCAGGGCCACCGGCAGGGCGACCACCAGCAGGCGCGCGACGCCGAGAGCGATGAAAAGCGGAACCGCCAGGAGGAGCGCCGGGACGCGCCGGCCCCAGGTGTGCACGCCCGTGAAAACCGCGGCGACGTAGACAGGGATGAGCGGCGTCGCGATGCATTCCTGCGTGACCAGGAACGCCCCGCGGGAGGTCGAGAGGAGGTTGCCGGCGGCCTCGGCCTGGATGCCGAGCACGCCGAGCGCGACCGCCGTAGCGCGCGCGACAAACGCCGCGACCGCGAGCACCGCGGCGCTCTGTAGATACCACGGGGACATGGCGGTGAACAGGACGACGAGCACCGCGGCCGACCAGGCGAACCGCCCCGTCAGCACTCTCGCTGGCGTCGCCCGGTCCGCGCCAACCGAGGCGGCGCGCGTAGCTCCGCGCGCGTCCGCGACGCGCATCCAGGTGAACACGTAGGCCGCGATCGCGAGCATCAGCAGGGCCGGCCAGACATACACGTGCAGCATTTCGAACCAGGATGCCGCCCCGGCGGCCCGGCCGAGCGTCCCGATGCGCGCCGTGTTGAGCACGAGGATGAGGGTGGTGCCCCCGACGACGCCGGCGAGACGCATCGGCCAGATCGCCGGGTACGCGAGGATGGCCGCGGCGCACAGGGCGAAGGCGTCGGCCCCGCTGCACGCGACGGTGACGTCGATGGGGTGCTTCGAAATGCCGAAGACGCTCTCGGCGAGCCTTCCCTGGAACAGCGTGACCGGCAGGACTGCGTGACTTTCGAACCAGCCCAGTCGCATCAGGCCGAAAAGGCCAAGGCTCCAGGCGAGGCCGCGCAGGGCGAAGTTACGCGCCTGTGAGTGCGGGTACGGCTGCGCGATGTCCATCGGCACGGGGGACCTCCTGGACCGTGACGCGGCGCGCTCCGAGAAAGCGGCTCAGTTCGTTCACCGCCTCCAGGCTCTTGAGCCTCGTCGAGCACGAAAAGATGTCGATATTGACGGTACCGGTCTCCGGCCAGGTGTGAATCACGGCGTGCGACTCGGCGAGAATGAGCACGCTCGTCAGCCCGGCCCCTGGAAAAGCGTGCGACACCTGCCGAACGACGGTCGCGCCCGCCCGTTCGAGCGCGGCGGCGAACGCGGCGACGATCGCCGTCGTCTCGAGGCCCGCGAGGGTCTCGCATTCGGCAAGGTCCACCGAGTACAGCACCGGCGCCTCATGAATCGTCATCCATCGTCATGGTAGTGCAGCCGCCCATATCGCGGTGTAACTAATTAGACAGCCGGGCGATGTCATCCCTGCTATGCTGCCCGTCATGCATATTAAAATGGACAGCCTGCGGGGCAAGCGCTCGACTTTCGTGACAGGCGCCGCTTTCGCTGCGCTGCTGTGGGGCTCTGCCCCTGCCCTCGCCCAGACCGCTCCCTCACTGGGCGCGGCCGACAGCTTCGCGGTCCTCGCCAGCTCTACCGTGACAAATACCGGCAGCAGCGTCGTCAGCGGAGATGTCGGGGTCAGCCCCGGCTCCTCGATCACGGGCTTTCCGCCAGGCACCGTGATCGGAACCACTCACACTGCCGACGCATTGGCAATTCAGGCGCAGAACGACGTCACGACGGCGTTCAATGCCTTGAACTCCCAGGCGTGCACGCTCGATCTGACCGGACAGAATCTGGGCGGGCTGACGCTCACACCCGGCGTCTATTGCTTCTCCACGTCGGCCCAGCTGACCGGCACCCTGACGCTCAACGCCCAGGGGAACGCGAACGCGGTTTTTATTTTCCGGACCGGCAGCACGCTGACCACCGCCAGCAATGCCTCGGCGGTCGTCATCAACGGCGGCCTGAATTGCAACGTGTTCTGGCAGATTGGCAGCTCCGCGACGCTCGGCACGACCACCTCGCTCGTCGGCAACATCCTCGCGCTCGCGAGCATTACCATGAATACGAACGCCCGCCTGATCGGGCGCGCGCTTGCGCGCACCGGCGCGGTAACGCTGGACTCGAACATCGTTGATCGTGCGAGCTGCCTCGCGGTTCCGGTGCCGACAATGTCGGAGTGGACCATGATCATGCTCGCCGCCCTGCTCGGCCTGACCGGGTTTGTCGCGATGCGCCGCCGGACGATCTAGCCATCGATCGGGTTTCCCCGGGGGCGGGGCTCACCTCCCGAGGTCGAGCGCCATGATCACGTGGCGGTCCCTGACGAACAGGGTCGTGCCACTGAGGGTCGGCGGGGTCCACGCACGCTCCTTCAGGATCTGCACCTTGCCGTGCAACTGGAGTCCCGACGCTCCGGGAGTGGCGAGCGCGAGGTTGCCGTCCTCGTCGAGCAGCACCAGCTGATTGCCGGCGCCGATGAGCGTGGATCGCGTCACGCTGCGATCTCTCCAGAGCATCTCGCCGCTCTTGACGTCGATGGCTGCGAACGGGGCGGACCCCATGTCCCCGTTCGACGCATAGAGGCGGTCCCCCATCCGCACGGCGTTGCCGAAATGGATCCGGACGCGCTGGTTTGCCCACAGCTCCTCGACCGACACCGTGCCGCCGGCGCGCGCCAACTTCAGCACGCGGCTGCCGCCGCCGTATGCCGAGGAAACGAACAACAGGCGATCGTCCCCCCAGATCGGCGTCGCGACGTTCACCCCCTGATCCGACTTGTGCGGGCGGCTCCATTCGAGCGCCCCCGTGTCCGGAACGAGGCCGGCGATTTCGCCGTAGGTGAACACGACGAGCTCGGGACGCCCGTCGAGGTCGATGATGATCGGCGACGAGTAACCGTTCTCGAAATCCTGAGACTGCCATGCGGGGCGGCCGGTCGCCACGTCGAACGCGACCACGCCGCGCCCGCGTCCACCGGCGGTGGTGATGACGAGATTCTTGTACGCAATCGGACTGTTCGAATAGCCGCACGCGCGCAGCGCGGCCGGCGATCCCTCGAGCACGTCGCGCGTCCACTGGATCCTGCCGGTGGCGCGATCGAAGCTGTTCATCAGCCCGCCGGCGCTGATCGAAATGAGCCGGCCGCCCACGACGAGCGGCGCGGCCCGCGGCGCCGGGCCCAGCTGCTCGCTGCAGGTCTCCTTGAACGGAGCGGCATACCTGGTGGCCCAGCGCGTCGCTCCCGTGTTCGCGTCGAGCGCCACGGCCACGGCCACATCCTCGGCCCCGTCGCGATACAGCGTGTACACCGTGGACCCGTCGGTGACGATCGACGAGAACCCGTCACCGAGCGGACGCTCCCAGATCCGCCGCGGCCCGCCGGGGGGCCATGACGTCGCCAGATCGGCCGGACCCGTGACGAAATTCCGGTTCGGTCCGCCCCACTGCAGCCACGCGGTCGGCGGG
>JANOJK010000511.1:0-4148 GCA_031408165.1 Acidobacteriota bacterium
TCGGGCGTGATGTGCTTCAGACTCAGGTTCCCGTCGATGCGGAGCCGCGGCCGGAGCTGATCGGGATCGAGCACGGCGTTCGCGTGCGCGTTGATCCGCGCCCGGAACTCCGGCACCTTCGCCGCATCCATCGTCAGACCGGCGGCCTGCTTGTGGCCGCCGAATCGCAGGAACAGATCCGCGCAGCGCTCCAGCGCGTCCAGCATGTCGAACGCCGGGATGCTGCGGCACGATCCGTGGGCGACCTCGCCGTCCACCGAGAGGACAATCGCGGGCTTGCAGTAGGCGTCCACCAGCTTGGAGGCGGCGATGCCGATCACGCCGCGATGCCAGCCTTCGCCGCCGACCACGAGCACGTTGTGGGCGCCGATGCCGGGATCGGTTTCGATCGCCTTCTTCGCCTGAGCGACGAGATCCGCTTCTTCGGTCTGGCGCTTCAGGTTCTCGTCGTTCAGCTGCTGTGCCAGTCCCCGCGCTTCCTCGCCGCACGCTTCGTCGGTCGCCAGCAGCAGCCGGGTCGCGATGTCGGGCGTGCTCATCCGCCCGGCGGCGTTGACGCGCGGCGCGAGGATGAATCCGACGTGATAGCTGTCGATGGTCTTGCCCGTGAGGCCGGAGGCCTCGAGCAGCGCGCGCAGCCCGACCGTATGGCGCCCCTTGCTGAGGGACGCGAGGCCGAGCTTCGCGATGACGCGGTTCTCCCCGACGAGCGGGACGACGTCGGCGAGAGTGCCGATCGCCGCGATCTTCACGAACGCCGGCAGCCACTTGCTCTTGCCGGCGCGCTGGCAGAGCGCCTGGACCACTTTCAACGCGACGCCGACCCCTGCCAGGTTCTTGTCCGGATAGGTGCAGTCGTGCCGCTTGGGGTTGATCACGGCGAGCGCCGGCGGCAGCGTGCCGTCCGGCTCGTGGTGATCGGTGATGATCAGGTCCATTCCGAGCTCGCGCGCCCGGAGCGCCGCCTCGGTGCCCCGGATGCCGCAATCGACCGAGATCACCAGGTGCACGCCTTCGCCGTGCAGGCGATCGATCGCCGCCGCCTGGAGGCCGTAGCCGTCGCGGAGCCGCTCGGGAATGAAGTGGACGACTTCTCCGCCGAGCATCTCCAGCGCCCGGCGGAGGATCACCGTCGAGGTGATGCCGTCAACGTCGTAGTCGCCGTGGATCGCGATCCGCTCCTTCGCGGCCAGCGCCCGTTCGATGCGCTCGACGGCCTTCCCCATGTCGGCGAGAAGATAGGGATCGTGGAGGTCGTCCATCGAGGGGTGCAGGAACCGGCGGGCGACCTCCACCTCCCCGAGCCCCCGCATGCACAGCAGCCGGGCGACCGCGGGGTGCACGTTCAGCGCCGCGCCGAGCGCTTTCGCGTCCTCGTCGTTACAGGGCAGGTGATTCCAGAGCAGAGTCTTCATGGAATGGTGAATGCTGAATGCTGAATGGGTGGAATGCTGAACGTTGAATGCTGAACGCTGAATGTTGAAGGCTGGGGTAGCTTCAGCATTCATCATTCACCGTTCATCATTCCCCCTGTGTCCGTGAACGCGGATCCTTCCTCCCCCATGCGCCGGAACTTGGCGTAGCGCAGGTCGAGCCGTTCGGGGACGCCGATCGCGGACACGTCGGCGAGCGCGGCCGACAGGGCCTGATCCACGAGCGCGATCGCGGCCTCGTAGTCGTTATGGGCGCCGCCGGACGGCTCCGGGATGATCCCGTCGACGAGGCCGAGCGCCACCATGTCGGGCGCCGTGATCTTGAGGGCGGTCGCCGCCTCGACCTTCCTGGCGGGATCGCGCCACAGGATGGCCGCGCAGCCTTCGGGCGGGATGACGCTGTAGACCGAGTACTCCTGCATCAGCACGCGATCGCCGATCGCGATCCCGAGTGCGCCGCCGCTGCCCCCTTCGCCGCACACGATCACGATGATCGGAACTTCGAACATCATCATCTCGCGCAGGTTGAGCGCGATGGCCTCCGCGACGCCGCGCTCCTCCGACTCGATGCCGGGATACGCGGCGGGCGTGTCGATGAAGACCACGACCGGGCGGGAGAATTTCTGGGCCATCAGCAGGATGCGCAGCGCCTTGCGGTACCCCTCGGGCCGCGCGTACCCGAAGTTCCGGAAGATCTTCTGCTTGGTGTCGCGCCCCTTCTGGTGCCCGAGGAACGCGACCGGTTGCCCCTTGTACTCCGCGAGCCCGGTCACGATCGCGTGATCGTCCGCGAACCGGCGGTCGCCGTGCAGTTCGTCCACGTTCGTGAACAGCCGCTCCACGTAATCGAGCGTGTTCGGCCGGTTCGGGTGGCGCGCGACCAGCACGCGCTGCCACGGGGTCAGGTTCTGGAAGATTTCGCCGCGGATCTCGTCGGCACGCCGGCGCAGCGAATCGATCGACCGCTCGCGCTCGGGCGTCTTCGGCATCATGCTGAGGGCTTCGATCTCTTTCAGCAGGACCCCGACTGGTTCTTCGAACTCGAGCAGTTCAGGCATTCTTTTTCCTACAGGAACTCCAGGAGTTCAGGAGCACGTTCCCGTTCAAGAGAAAACTCCTGATCTCATGTCCCTCCTGTTCAAGTCACTATCTCAGCACAACGGAGCCGGAGCCACACAGTTGCTCGACTTCTTCAACGAGCTTCTCTGACGGGCGCACGCGCTGGGCGACATCGGCCCGGACGCGGAGGGGCGTGTCGCCATTGGCCTTCACGTCAAGCTCCAGCGAGACGCGGCGATCGCCGCGGTGGCGCGACAGCAGTTCGGCCAGCGCTTCCATCGTGTCGCGGGAGGAGGCCTTGAGGTGGATCACCACCTCCCGCGTCGTCCGTTCCGTGAGCATCGAGATTGGCTGGACCTCGGTCGCCACGAGGCGCGCGGTTTCCTCGTCCTTTTCGAGCTTGCCGCGGACGAGCAGCATCGCGTCCGCCGCAATCACGTGCCCGTGCCTGCCGAAGGTTTCGGGGAAGACGACCACTTCGATGCCGCCGGCAATGTCGTCGAGCATGAAGACCGCCATCCGGTCCCCCTTCTTCGTCTTCAGGGGACGCAGGCCGCTGACGATGCCGCCGATCCAGACGTCGGCGAGTGAGCCCGTGAGCTCGGCGACGCGCTGCGCGCCGAACGTCTTCAGTTCCGCGGTGAAGCGTTCGAGCGGGTGGCCGCTCATATAGAGGCCGAGCGATTCCTTCTCGAAGGCCAGCTGCTGCGTTTCCGTCCACGGGGTGATGTCGGCCATCGCGATCGTGCCGCCGGTGCCCTCGTCCCCTTCGCCCCCTCCGCCGAACAGCTGGTTCTGCCCCTTGTCGCGATCCCGCTGGTGCCGGCTGCCGTGCTCGATCGCCTTGTCGACGGCGGCGAACAGCCGCGCGCGCCGCGACGGCGTGGTCCCCGACGGCACGAGCGAATCGAAGGCGCCGGCCTTGACGAGGCTTTCGAGCGGGCGCTTGTTCACGAGCCGCTGGTCCACCCGCTCGCACAGCGCGTAGAGGGACTCGATCCGCCCGAGCTCCTTGCGGACGCCGAGCATCGACAGGATCGCGCTTTCACCCACGTTCTTCACGGCGCAGAGGCCGAAACGGACCCCGTCCTTCTCGACCGTGAACGCCATCTGGCTGGTGTTGATGTCGGGCGCGAGGATCGGCACGCCGAGGTCGCGGCACTCGCCGAGGTACATCGCGAGCTTGTCGGTGTTGGCCGCTTCGATCGTGAGCAGCGCCGCCATGAAGTGGCACGGGTAGTTCGCTTTGAGGTAGCCGGTCTGGTACGCGACCCACGCGTAGGTCGTCGAGTGCGACTTGTTGAAGCCGTACCCGGCGAAGAACTCCATCAGGTCGAAGATCTTCTTCGCCTTCGTCTCGTTGATGTTGTTCGCCTTCGCCCCCGCCATGAAGGCTTCCCGCTGCTTCGCCATGACCCTGGGGTCCTTCTTGCCCATGGCCTTGCGCAGGACGTCCGACTGCCCCATCGTGAACCCCGCCAGCACCGAGGCGATGCGCATCACCTGTTCCTGGTACGCGATGACGCCGTAGGTGTCGGCGAGGATCGACGCGAGCGACGGGTGCTCGTACCGGACCTCGGTCTTGCCCTGCTTGCGGGAGATGAAGTCGTCCACCATCCCGGACTTGAGCGGGCCGGGCCGGTAGAGCGCGTTCAG
>JANOJK010000519.1:0-5909 GCA_031408165.1 Acidobacteriota bacterium
GGCATTTCGGTCTGCAGGGCATTCGCGAGCGCGTCGACAAGCTGGGTGGCGTGCTGTCGATCGAGAGCGCGCCGGGGGCGGGCACCTGCGTGTCGGTTGCCGTGCCTGCGCATCGCCCGCCGCGCGCGGCGGCTTTCAGGAAGGTCGCGAGCTGATGGCGAGCACGCTGAACATCATGGTGGTGGACGACCATTACCTGGTGCGCATGGGGCTCGCCAGCATCATCGCGATCGAGCCCGACATGGTCGTCTGCGCGGAGGCCTCGTCGGGCGAGCAGGCTCAGGCGATGTTCGGGACGCACCGCCCGGACGTGACGCTAATGGATCTGCGGCTGCCCGGGATGAACGGCGCGGACGCGATCCAGGCGATCCGGCAGGACTTTCCCGACGCGCGGTTCGTCATGCTGTCGACATATGTCTGCGACGAGGAGATCTACGGGGCGCTGCAGGCCGGCGCGATGGCGTACCTGGTGAAGTCAGTGCAGCGCGACGAGCTCCTGATCGCCATCCGGAAGGCGGCCGCCGGGCAGCGGCATATCCCCGCCGAGGTCGCGGCACGGCTGGCGGACCGGGTGGCGGGCTCGCGGCTGTCGGCGCGGGAGATCGAGGTGCTCCGGCTGCTGGTGAGCGGCCGCAGGAACCGGGAGATTGCCGGGGCGCTCACCATTACGGAGGGCACCGTCAAGCTTCATGTGAGCAGCATCCTCGAGAAACTGGGCGCAGACGACCGGACCGAGGCGGTCACCATGGCGCTTCAGCGGGGAATTGTCCAGTTGAGTTGACGCGAAAATGGCTGACTGCCAGCCGGTATGTCTTTAGGCATATGCAGTTCAAGGTCTTCGGTCATATACCCGGCACCCCCCATTTAGACGATTGACGCCAGCCCGTAACGGGCGTAGTCTTCGGCGTCGGTAGTGCGTTCAGGTTATGCGGTGTGTTGGCGGAATCGACGCAGCGGTACCGGACCCGCTGACTTTGCTTCCTCAGGAGACTCCATGTTGCGACTTCGCTCCCCTCGCGTAGGCACGGCCACCGGCTGCGCCCTCGCTCTTCTGTTGATGGTGGCGCTGACACCTGTGGCCGCGCTCGGTCAGGGGTCCACGGCGACCGTCCGGGGCAACGTACAGGACTCGACCGGCGGGGTCCTCCCCGGCGCGACGATGACACTGACCAACACCGGGACGAAGGCGGTACAGACGGCGGTCACCGATGAGCGCGGCCAGTACCTCGTGGCGGGTCTGTTCCCCGGAGTGTACGACCTGAAGGTCGAGCTCTCGGGGTTCAAGTCGTACGAGCGCAAGGCGGTGACGCTCAGCCCCAACGACTCGCGCGGCATCGACGTCCGGCTTGAGGTCGGGCAGCAAAGCGAAACGATCACGGTGACCGGGCAGCAGGAAGTGATTCAGACCGAGACGGGCGCCCGGGAAGGCGTCCTGAGCGCGAAGCAGATCGAGAACCTCTCGATCATCGGCCGGAGTTCGTTGGAGCTGCTGCGCATCCTCCCCGGCGTCGTCACCGACTTCAACCAGGGCGAGTCGGTGAGCTTCGGCGGCGGCGGCAACGCCACGCAGAACTACACCGTCAACGGCATCCGGTCGTCGTCGAACACGGTGACGCTCGACGGCTCGTCGCTCATCGACGTCGGCAGCAACAACGGCGTCATCATCAGCCTGAACAACGACATGGTGCAGGAGGTCAAGGTCCAGAGCTCGAACTTCGCCGCCGAATACGGCTCCGGCGGCATGAACGTCAGCGGTGTGACCAAGGCGGGTAGTTCGAAGTTCCACGGTTCCGCCTACGACTACTTGCGCCACCACCGGTTCGCCGCCAACGATCGGTCGAACAGCATTGCCGGGACGCCGAAGCCGGAGAGCAAGTACCAGTATCCGGGGGGCAACATCGGCGGGCCCATCACCTTCGGCGACAGTTACACGAAGAACCGCGACAAGCTGTTCTTCTTCGCGGCGTTCGAGGTGCAGCGCCAGCAGGTCGATTCCGGGTCGCGCTTCAATCGCACGTTTTCCGAGGCGATGCGCAACGGCGACTTCAGCGAGCTCCTCTCCGGGCGGGGCTCGAACCTGAACAGCATCACGCAGTTGCGGATTCCGCAGGGGTACCCCAATGCGGGGCAGCCGGCGCCGAACAACGACATGCGTCCCTACATCACGCCGCTCGGCAAGTACCTCGCGAGCCTCTATCCGCTGCCGAACTACAACGACCCTGCCAATCTCTACAACTACGTGTACAGCCGTCTCGAGCCCACGAACCGCACCGACTTCAAGTCGCGGTTCGACTGGAACATCAGCCGGTCCACCAAGGCGTACGTCCGGGTCGCGCGCGAAGGCGAAACCACGGAGAACCCACGCGGCGTGTGGTGGGGCCCCTCCGATGTCGCGCTGCCCTCGTCCAACATCGGCACGCACAGCGGCAAGTCGTTCTCGGGCAACGTGGTGTCGGTGCTCAGCCCCTCGATGACCAACGAGGCGCTGGTCAGCTATAGCCGGCTCAAGCTCGACAATCGTTTCAAGGATCCCACGGCGATCACGCAGGGAGTCAACGGCCTCAGGTTCAACGGCATCTTCCCCGCCGGGACGACGAGCCCGTACCTGCCGACCGATATCCTTCACGGATGGGGCACCGGGAACGGCCAGGTCGGCAACCTGTGGGCCGCGGCGAATGACGTGTACGCGCACAACGACGCGCTGCAGTTCAGCGACAAGCTGACCAAGCTGCTCGGCACGCACGGCCTGAAGTTCGGCATCACGGTCGAGCGCGGGCAGAAGCAGCAGAACTTCCAGAACGTCGAGGCCGGCCAGTTGTGGTTCAGCGGCACCGACAACGCCACCGGCACGGGCAATTCGGCCGCCGACATGCTCGTCGGGCGAATCGGCCAGTTCAACCAGGGGACGGCCGCGAGGGGCAACCCGTCACCGGGCGAGCCGTTTGGTGAGTTCCGCTACTGGAGCCTCGACGCGTTCGCGCAGGACAGCTGGAAGCTGCGCTCGAACTTGACCGTCGAATACGGCGTGCGCTTCGGCCGGTGGACGAACAACGAAGAGCTGAGCGGGCTCGGCGGCTACTTCTCGCCGGAGCTGTACGACAGCACCAAGGGCTCGTTCCTGGATCCCGGCACCTTCCAGCGGATCAACGGCGAGTGCTACGTCTACACCGGCTGCGCCGAGGCCGGCATCCTGCCCAACCGCCCGGCGTTCGCCCTGCCGCGGGTCAACGTGGCGTGGAACATCGACGGCGAGGGCAACAACGTGCTCCGCGGCGGCTACGGCCTGTTCTACAACCGCAACATGGGGAACGTGGAGTACGACAACTCGCTCCGCCTCGCCCCCAACGCCTACCAGGTCAGCACGGACCTCTGGGCCGGCGGCGGCTACGGCAACGGCGTGGGACTCACCTACGACACGGTCAGCGAAGCCACGCTCGCCAACCGGATAGGCAGCCTCGGCATCAACACGCTGACCCCCTCGTCCTTCACGTTCCCGAAGACCCACAGTTTCAGCCTGTCGTTTGCCCGGCGGATTCCGTTCAACCAGGTGGTCGAGGCCAGCTACGTCGGCACACGGGGCCGTGACCTGGTGAGCCGCAGCAACGGCAACGTGATGCCGTTCGGGGCGCTCAGCAGCGGCACCTTCAACGGCGTCGACCTGTCGGTGCCGGTCAATCGCGTCGCGGTCGCCAGCGTCGGCACCAATCTCTCGGCCTTCCGGAAGTTCAACGCGCTCAGCGGCATCACCGTGTATGACTTCCGCGGCGAGTCCAACTACGACTCGATGCAGCTGACGCTCAGCCGTCAGACCGGCGCTCGCCTCCAGTACTTCGTCGCATATACGCTGGGCCGCAGCCGCGGGACGCTCGGCGGCGAGTACTCCTCCATCGACCCGTACGACCCGAAGCGCACCTACGGCGTCCTCGGCGAGGACCGCACGCACGTCCTGAACGTCTCCTGGAACGCGTTCCTGCCGGATGTCGCCAAGGGCGGGATGGACAACCCGGTCGGGCGCGGGCTCCTCAACGGCTGGCAGGTATCGGGCATCTCGTCGCTGGCAAGCGGCATTCCGCTCCGTCTCAGCTTCGCGGGCGACGCGGCCGGCAACGGCATCGCGACCGGCTACTTCGGCACCGCCGACGTGGTCGGCCCGAGCAACGGCGGCGGTAATGCGCTCGCGCCGGTCTACACCTGCGATCCGAGACTCAACGGCACGGGCGTCGGCGAGAAGATTCTCGACATCAACTGCCTCGCGGTACCGAAGTTCGGCGAGAACGGCGACCTCGTGCCGCCCTTCAACATCCGGACGCCGACGCGCATGAACCACGACCTCACCGTGTTCAAGAACTTCAAGACGGTGGGCGAGCAGAAGCTGCAGGTCAGAGTCGGCTTCTTCAACCTGTTCAACCAGGCGTTCGCCAACACCAACATCGGCGGCGACATCAACCTGAACCTCGACACGACCTGCAAGGTGCGCGTTCCGAGCGTGGCCGACGGCGCCGGAGGGTTCGCGACGAATGTATGCGATCCGACCGGCGGGTTCGACTTCACGCAGCAGACGAAAGACAACTTCGGGAAGATAAACCTCAAGCGCGGCCACCGCGTGATCGAGTTCGTCCTGAAGTACTACTTCTAGCTCGAAGACGACGCCCCGGCTCGACAGCCAGGCGACTGCGAGGGGGAGAGCGACGGGCTCTCCCCCTCTTTTTTTCAGGCCCCCAGGACGGCGCCGTTTACAATGGAACCATCCTTTCCGGCACGAGCGCCTTGACACCATGGCCCGGCTCTTACTCGTTCCACTCAGCCTCCTCCTGCTCGCAGCACCTGTGCGCGCTCAGACCGCGCCGGACTTCGACCGCCTCTTCGAGCGGGCGCTCGAGCAACACCAGGCCGGCGACCTCCTGGGCGCCATCGACACCTACAAAGCCGCGCTCGCGATCACGCCGGACCGCGCCGACGCGCTGTCGAATCTGGGCGCCGCCTACGTCCGTCTCGGCCAGTACGACGATGGGATCAAACAGTATGAAGCGGCGATCAAGGCCGATCCGGCCAACAGCACCTTCCGCCTGAATCTGGCGCTCGCCTACTACAAATCGGCGCGCCCCAACGAGGCACTGCTCCACCTCAAGCGGGTGGTGGCCTCGGAGCCGGAGGCAAAAAGCGCCTACCTGGTGCTCGCCGACTGCTACCTGCAGACAGGACAGGACCAGGAGGTGATCGCGCTCTTAAAGCCGCGCGGAGCCATGTTCGCCGGCGACCTCGCCTATGCCTTCATGCTGGGGACGGCGTTGCTGCGCACGGGGGAGGAGGCCGAAGGACAGACCTACGTCGACCGCGTGTTCGGCGCGGGCGAGTCTGCCGAAGCGCACCTGCTGATGGGCGTCGCCCATCTTGGCCAGCAGGACTATCCCGCGGCGAAGACCGAGCTCGAGCGAGCCGTGCAGCTCAATCCCAGAGTGCCCACGGCCAACTCCCTCTACGGCCGCGCGCTGCTCGCGCTCGGCGAACAGGCGGACGCGGAGCGGGCCTTTCACCGGGAGCTGGACGTCAACGTCAACGACTTCGAGGCGAACCTGCAGCTCGGCAACATGCGCAAGTCCGCGCAGCGGTTCCCGGACGCGTCGCTGTACCTCGAACGCGCGACGACCATCCGTCCGACCGATCTCACCGCGCGGAAACTCCTCGCGAGCCTGCGCCTCCAGACCGGCAAGGTCGAGGAGGCCGTCGGGATGCTCGAGGCCCTCGCCAAAGAAGCGCCGGAGATCATCGAGGTGCACGTTCAGCTCGCCACCGCCTACAACCGCCTCGGACGCAAAGACGAGGCGCAGCGCGAACGCGCGATCGTGGACCGGCTGAACGCCGAGGCGCAGGCGAAGCAGAGGGGCAAGGGTCAGCCGTAGCGCCATGAA
>JANOJK010000554.1:0-8421 GCA_031408165.1 Acidobacteriota bacterium
CGATGCGTGTCAGGTGTACTTCGGCGCGCTGACGGAAAATCCGCTGGCGAGCCAGGCGATCGCCGGCACGCGAGGCGTCGTGGCCACCTATGACGGCACGCCGATCAATGCGCTTTACAGCTCGACATGTGGAGGCCGGACGGAGGACGCGGAAAACATTTTCAATGAGAAGGTGCCATACCTCGTCTCCACGATTTGTCATTACCGACATCCCAAACCGCAGCCCTTCGCCTCGTCACGATCCGTCGCGAACTGGAAGAAGGGGGTGCTCGCCGTGGCGCGAGTGTCGAACTTCACGGCTGCCGAGCGCTTCATGGGTCTGCCGGCGCGCGGCGAGCCGCCCTCGACGGATCCTGCCGCCCTGGCGGCGTTCGTCCGGCAGACGTTCTATCCGCTGGTTCTGACGACATCGGATATGTCGTTCGTCAACCAACAGGGACTCCTGCCGGCGGCGGGCTCGGTGCCGCTCGAGGAGCTGCTCTTCCGGCTCATCGACAAGCGGGGAGCGTTCGAGTGGCAGCAAGGCGTCCTGCAGTCGTGGGACGGGCAGAAGATGCGGCTGGTCGTGAGCGGCCAGCCCAAGGAGTTTGCGTTGAGTCCCGACGCGCTCATCTACGAGCGCATAGGCGATGAGCGTCTCGCCAGGAGGAAAGGTTCGTGGATCGGCGGCGAGCTCGTCGACTTTCGCGCCGAGGGGAACACGATCCCGATGCTGGTGTACCGGATCAATTTCGCGAATCCCGCGGCCGATCGCTATTCGCGACTGGCCCTGTGGCAGGTGCACAAGAGCCGTCAGGAGCTGGATGCCGCGTTCAGAACCCTCGCGATTGGGGACTTCACGGACATGCGCGTCATCGAGCGCGGACCATCGGAGCGTGCCGTTAGTACTGAGATCATCGGATCGGGCGGCCGCCGAACCGTGCCTGCGCTGCGGCTTCGCACGCTGCTGGCTCTCCGCGACAGCCTGTTCTCGTTCGACATCGAGCGCAATGCGAAGGGCAGTGTCCTCGGCATGACATTCTTTGGTCGCGGCTGGGGTCATGGCGTCGGCATGTGCCAGGTCGGCGCGTACGGGATGGCGCTCGACGGGGCGACGTATGAAGAGATTCTGAAGAGGTATTACAAGGGCATCGAACTGCGAAAGCTGTACTGAAGGCCGCCTTCCACGACCCGCAGGCGCAGACCGGTACCTGCATCGATTGCCACAAGACGGAAAACGCCAAGGGGAAGAAAGCGCCGGTCAAGTGCTCTGAGTGTCACAAGAAATAGAACGCAGCCTCCGACGAGGTCGGTGCCATGGGTGACGAAAGGCGCGGGGGAGGCGGCGCGACGCGATCGAAGTGCCGGTGATCCGGAAATGCAGTGATAGGATGTGCCCCGGAGAGGCGAGCCATCCGATGTCAGCCCCGTCACCCGCACCCGCCGACGGCGTCCCGGAGGATCTCGGTCATCCCCGGGGCACCCTCGCGATCGTCGTCGTCTTTGGCCTGCTCTTCGGGTTGGCCTGGTTTGCCACCTACTTCCTCGTATTCCTCGAGCGTGGCGCTCCTCATCACTGAGGATCGCGAGAGCTGCGCACATGCACGTTGAGCTCTACGAACGAATCTGGATGTGGGCCGCGGGTGTGCTCGTGGCGCTGTTCGTCGGCGCCATTCTCCTGACGGCGGGCGCGCAGGCCATTCAGCCGCCGAGCCACATCGAGACCATCGATCCGGCGACAATCGGGACGCATCCGGAGTTCGGGAATCCGGTGGCCACCGTGCGCCCGGACGGCAGCCTCGTCGTGCCTGTCGTCGCCGGGATGTTCGCCTTCAATCCGGATCCGATCGAAGTCCCCGCGAATGTCCCGGTGACGTTCCGGCTCACCAGCGCGGACGTGCTCCACGGCTTCGGCGTGGTGGGCACCAACGCCAACGCGATGATCATTCCCGGCTACGTCAGTCAGTTCACGGTGACGTTCGCCAGGCCAGGCGAGTACCCGATCGCCTGCAACGAGTACTGTGGCGTGTATCACCACGCCATGGTCGGGAAACTCATTGTCAAGTGAGGTCGCGCGGGTGACCAACCGGCATGCACTCGCGCTCGCGAACATCGGTGTCGCCCTGGCGGCCTTTGGCGTCGCCTCGGCCATGGGTGCGCTTCAGGGGCTGTCGATCGCGGACGTCGAGTTTCCGCAGCGCAGCGAGTCGCTCTACTACCTCTCGGTGACGGCGCACGGCGTGCTGATGGCCCTGGTCTTCACGACCTTCTTCATCATGGGGCTGGGGTACGTCTTGTCCGAGGAGAGCCTCGGCCGGATCACCGGACGGCGGATCGGCTGGATCGGCTTCTGGATCGCCGCCGCGGGGACCGTGATGGCGACCGTCACGATTCTGCGGGGGCAGAGCACGGTCCTCTACACGTTCTACCCGCCGCTGCAGGCGCATCCCCTCTTCTATATTGGCGCGACGCTGCTGGTCGTCGGCTCCTGGATCTGGGGCGGCGTGGTCATCGCGAGCTATCGGTCCTGGCGGCGCGAGCACGCAGGCGTTCCCGCTCCGCTCTCGATCCACGGCATGCTGGCGACCATCATCCTCTGGTATCTCGCCACCGCGGGACTGGCGGCCGAAGTGGTCGGGATGCTGATCCCCTGGTCGCTGGGGCTGGTCGAGAAAGTCGATCCCCTGGTCGCGCGGACCTACTTCTGGTGGTTCGGCCATCCGCTCGTGTACTTCTGGCTGCTGCCCGCGTACGTGCTCTGGTATAGCGTGCTCCCACAGGTGGCCGGCGGCCGCCTGTTCAGCGATCCGCTGGCGCGGATGGCGTTCATCCTGTTCGTCCTGCTGTCCACGCCCGTCGGATTTCATCACCAGTTCGGCGACCCCGGCATCAGCGCCGGCTGGAAGCTCGCCCACACCGTCATGACATTCGCGGTCCTGTACCCGAGCCTGGTGACGGCCTTCACCGTGATCGCGTCGCTGGAAGTCGCCGGACGGATGAAGGGCGCAAAAGGCCTTTTCAACTGGATTGGCCGGCTGCCCTGGTCGGACCCGTTCTTCGCGTCGGTGGCGCTGGCGATGATCGCGTTCGTCTTCGGCGGTTTCGGCGGCGCGATCAACGCGGCCTACGCGATGAACACGATGGTGCACAACACGGCGTGGATCATGGGACACTTCCACGTCACGCTCGGCACCACCGTCGCGCTCACGTTCATGGGGGCGACCTACTGGCTCCTGCCGCGGCTGCTCGGACGCGAGCTGCGCTTCCCGATGCTGGCGCGCGCGCAGCCGTACCTCTGGTTCGCCGGAATGACGCTCTTCAGCACCAGCTATCACATCGCCGGGCTGCGCGGCCTGCCACGCCGGGTCTACAGCGCGGCCCTGACGGGTGAGTACGGCGCGCAGTGGCACCTGCTGACGCAGGTGGCCGCCGTCGGCGGCGTCATCCTCTTTCTGAGCGCGCTCGCCTTCGTCACGGTCGTGTTCGCCACCTGGGTGGCCGGCAAGCGGATCGAACCTCCTGCATTCGAGTTCGCGATCCCGCTGGTGCCGACCACCACGCCCGGCGTCTGGGACCGATTCGGGTTGTGGACGCTCGTCGCGATCCTGCTCGTGGCCGCCGCCTACGCCTACCCGCTGATTCAACTGATCGCACATCCGCGCTTCGGCTCACCAGGGTTCAAGCCCTTCTGAGGGAGGCACCGCTAAGCGCCCGCGCTGAATCCCTGTTGTTCGCCGTTGTCGGTCGCGCGGTGTGCGAGGGCCGCTATCGATAACAGACGGTCAACGCGGCCGTCACCGCGGCGACCAGGCCCCCCTCCGCCGTCGTCTTTGAGCCGTCAGACGCCGTCCCAGTCCCGCGCGGGCGGATCGGCCGGAGGAGCGCGACGCGCTCGAGGAACGTCCTCGCGGCGCCGCCCTGTTCCATCCCGCGATAGTGCCGGAGCCCCTCCTCGAACCTGTCGCGGTGGCGGGCGCCCTCGCTGGTGAGGCTGCCGCCCGTTCCGAGCGGCGCTCGCAGATCCGCACGACGATCGTGCAGCAGCAGGTAACAAGCACCGTGTAATTTGTCTCGCCGCGTCGCAAGACACGACAGCGGCACATTTCGTAGTACGCAACTCGTAAACCGGCATCTCTCGCTGGCTGAACGAGTTGTTTCGCGCGCGCGTTCGCCGTTTACGCTGCGCGTCAGGCCTTGAGGTTGCTCACGCCCGTGGCGCGCAGCGCATCCGCTGCGCCCACGGAGGATACGATGCGCAGAATTCTGTCGTCTACGATGATCGCCGCGGCACTCGTCGCGGCCTCGTGCGGGGGCAAGGGCACGACGCCCACCGGCCCCTCCCACTCAGGCGCGGGCGCGCCGACGTCCCCATCCTCGCCGGGCGGACCGGCAGTCCCGTCAGGCGCGACGGTGATGGGCCGCGTTCAAAGCGCGTCACAGGGGACGACCATAGCGGTCGCCGGATCCTCATCGAGCACCGCACTCGATCCGTCCGGGGGATTCAGCTTGGGCGTTTCGCCGGGCGACGTGCAGTTGCGAGTGACCATCGCGGGCGCGAACGCGACGGTGAGTATTCCGTCGGTGCAACCCGCGCAGATCGTCGAAGTCGTCGTCAGCCTCGCAGGAGCCTCCGCCAGGCTCGAGAGCGAGGTGCGGCATGGTGGCGGTGAGGCGGAATTGAAGGGGGTCGTCGAAGCTCTGCCACCCGGCCCGCCCCCGCTCACGTTCACGGCTGCGGGCAAGACGATCGTGACAAACGCGTCCACCGTGTTCGTCAAGGGCGGCGCCCCACGAACGTTCGCGGATCTCGGTCTCGGCTCGCGGGTGGAAGTGAAGGGGACGTTCTCGGGCGACACGCTGACGGCGAGCCGCGTCGAGATCCAGGAGCACGGCGGGCCTGGGCCGACACCAGCACCAATACCGTCGCCCGGGCCCGGTCCGGGGCCGACGCCCGGTCCGACGCCCCCACCGAACCCCGGATCGAGAGTCGAGTTGAAGGGCACGGTCAGTGCTCTCACGGGTGCGGCTCCGAACTTCCAGTTCTCGATCGGCAGCCAGCTCGTCAAGGGTGACCGCCAGACGGAGATCAAGGGCCACAGCCACACCACGGCGACGTTCGCGGATCTGAAAAACGGGGTCGAGGTGGAGGTCGAAGCCGTACGCAACACCGACGGCTCGCTCCAGGCCGGCGAGATCGAGATCGAGGAGCGCGAGGACGACGAGGACGAGGACGACGACGACGAGGACGAGGACGAGGACGAGGAGTTCAAGGTCGAGGGCACGCTCGGCGCCGTGAGCGGCACCTGCCCGGCGATCTCGTCGTCGGTCGGGAGCTCGAAGTTCACGACATCCGCCTCCACCCGCTTCGATAACGCGTGCTCGTCGTTCAACAGCGGCAACAGGGTCGAGGTGAGGGGCAGGCGGACCGCGGACGGCTCCATCGCGGCCAGCAGGCTCCGCAAGCGGTAGCTGACGGGCAAGGTTCTGCGAAAAGGACCCTGGCTATGTCGCTCGTTTCCGGCTGCGGGCGACGGCCAGGGCAAGGACAAGGAGACCCCAGGCGGCCAGTGCGACCGCCTGGGGCCACAGCAGGTCGAGGCCGATGCCCTTCAGGAAAATCCCACGGACGATCACCAGGAAGTAGCGGAGCGGGATCAAGTAGGTCGCGTACTGGATCACCTGGGGCATGTTCTCGATCGGAAAGATGAATCCCGACAGGTAGATCATCGGCGTGAGGAAGAAGAAGGTCGCCGTCATCATCGCCTGCTGCTGCGTGTCGGAGATGGTCGAGATGAACAGCCCCAGGGCGAGCGTGCACACGACGTAGAGCAGACACATGGCGAGCAGCAGCGTGAAGCTGCCGCGGAGCGGCACCTCGAACCAGAACACCGCCACCGCCGTTACGAGCAGGACGTCGATGAGCGCGATGACGCCGTACGGCAGCAGCTTGCCCGCAATCAGCTCCCAGCGCCGCAGCGGCGTGACGTTCAACTGCTCCAGCGTTCCCAGTTCTTTCTCGCGCACGATGGCCATGGCGGCGAGGTTCGCCGTCACCAGCAGGAGCAGGAGCGCCAGGACGCCGGGGATCATGAAGAACCGGCTCTCGAGCTGCGGGTTGAACCAGACCCGGATCCGCAGATCGATGCCCGGCCCGCCGACGCCTTCGGCGGAGGCGGCCGCCTCCGCTCCCGCCAGTTCCGCCGCGTATTCGCCGACGAGCGCGGTCGCGTAGCCGAGCGCGACGGTCGTGGAATTCGAGTCGCTGCCGTCGGCCACCACCTGCAGCGCGACCGGCTCGCGCGCCTCGAGCGATCGCCCGTAGCCCTGCGGAATCGCCAGCGCCACCCAGGCCTTGCCCGTCTGCAGGTACGGATCGACCTCCCGCACGGTCGTCACGATCTCGATGACCGTGAAGTTGGCGGACGCGTCGAAGCGCGCGATCAGCGTGCGGCTGGCGGCGGAGCGATCGCCGTCGGCGACGACCACCGGCACGTCCCTGACGTCGGTGGTCGCCGCATACCCGAGCATCGTCAACTGGATGATCGGCGCGACGATCACGATCCCGAAGAGCCGCGGGTTCTGCCGCAGCTCCAGGAACTCCTTCCAGACCAGACAGCGGAGGCGCTGCATCAGTCTTTTTCCGAGGGGCTTCGCCCCTCGGACTCCCCTACACGCTCGCTCGCGGGGCCCCTCGACTCCCCGCTCCGCTCGCGTGGCTCAGTCGCGGGCGCTCCTTCGCTGCGACGGTTGACGGCGAGCGCCTCGGTCATCCCTTCTCCCGTGCGAGACGTAACGCGGCCAGCGACAGCATCACGAGCGCGTAGATCCCGAGCGCCGCCATCTGCGGCCAGAGCAGCGTCAACGGCGTTCCCTTCAGCACGATGCCGCGCAGCGCGATGAGGAAGTACCGCGCGGGCACGGCAAGCGTGATGACCTGCAGGGCCTGCGGCATGCTGGAAATCGGAAAGATGAAGCCGGAGAGCATCAGCGTGGGCAGGAACGAGGTGAGCATCGCCGCCTGGAACGCGACCTGCTGCGTGTCCGCGACCGTGGAGATGAGCAGGCCGGTGCCAAGGGCGCCCGCAATGAAGAGCGACAGCGCCACCAGCAGCGCCAGCCAGTTGCCCCGCATCGGCAGCCCGAACAGGAGCATGGCCGTGAGGATGATCAGCGCGGCCGAGGCCAGCGAAATGAAGAAGTACGGGATGCTCTTCCCCACCACGAACGACAGCGTGTCGATCGGCGCCATCCGCACCTGCTCCATCGTCCCGCTCTCCTTTTCGCGGACGATCGACAGCGCCGTCGAGATGACGGCGGTGATCATCAGGATGTAGGCGATGAGGCCCGGCACCAGGAAGAGCGTGCTGCGAAGCTCCGGGTTGTACCAGATGCGCGGCTCGACCGAGACGATGGGCGGCAGGACGGCCGACGCCGGAGCGAGCGCCGCGCCGGCGCCGCGGATGATGTTCCCGGCATAACCCATGACGGTCGTCGCCGTGTTCGCGTTGTCGCCGTCGATGAGGATCTGCACCTGCGGCCGGCGGCCGCCGGCCACGTCCCGCCCGAACCCCTCCGGGATCACGATGGCGACGCGGGCCGCGTTGCGATTGAGCAGGCGGTCGAGCTCCTCGGGGGAGTAGACATCGGCGACGCGATCGAAATACCCGGAATTGACGAAGGCGGAGATGAGCGTGCGGCTCTGCGGGCTGGCGTCACGATCCTGCACCGCGAGAGGGATGTGCCGGATGTCCCAGTTCAGGGCGTAGCCGTAAAGGAGCAGGAAGAACGCCGGCACGAAGACGATCGTCGTCAGGGTGCGGCGGTCGCGCGAAATCTGGCGCAGCTCCTTGCGGTAGACCGCGAGCGCCTTGGTCATCTTCATACCGAGGGGCTTCGCCCCTCGGACTCCCCTACACGCTCGCTCGCGGGGCCCCTCGACTCCCCGCTCCGCTCGCGTGGCTCCGTCGCTGCCGCTCCTTCGCTCCGTTCGCGACCGGCGCGATCGATCACGAGGACTCCCCTGCAACGCTCGCTCGCGGGGCCCCACGACTCCCCGCTCCGCTCGCGTGGCTCCGTCGCAGCCGCTCCTTCGCTCCGTTCGCGACCGGCGCGATCGATCACGAGGACTCCCCTACACGCTCGCGACCGGCGCGATCGATCACGTCGAGGAACACGTCTTCGAGTGACGGCGTCACGGCGGCGACGCTCTCCACTTGCACCCCGGCGGCGCGCAGGCGCGTCGCGACCTCCTCGGGCGTCACGTCGACCGCGCGCAGGACCGCGTGCACGGCCGTTCCGAACAGGCTGGTCTTCTCCACCTCCGGGAACGCGTCGAGGAGCCGCATCGCCTCGACCGGGGCACCGGCGCACACCTCGAGGATCGGCCGTCCCGCGAACACCTGCTTCACCTCCCTGGTCGTCCCGATGATGGCGAGGCGGCCG
>JANOJK010000582.1:0-4441 GCA_031408165.1 Acidobacteriota bacterium
AAGCGTGGTGCACGCGATACACAATCCGTCGAAGAAGCCGATGAGCTTCCTGGCGATCCTCTCGCCGGCCCGGGCGAAGGGCCCCTTCCTCGTGGACTGCTATAACGACGAACCGTGGCGCAGCCTGCGCGAGCCGTTCGCGTACCGGGAAGTGGATCCGCGCACCGGAGACGCGAAGACCCACCCAGGCCGCAGGCGGGACAACCCCAAACTTCGATGATCGGGAACGACGCCCGGGACGGGTTGTCTCGCTACGGCTGGCGGCGGCGGGCCAACTCGTCGCAAAAGGCGAGCAGATCGTCGAGGCGCTCGGAGGCGAGGGCATGGATACGTGTCCAATCGAGCACGCCGTACTGGTGCGCAATCAGATTGCGGAGTCCTGACGCTGCCGCCAGACGAGTGCCGAGCGCGGCCGGGATGACTCCACGCTCCCCGAGTCGATGAAACATGTCGGCGTAGGTCTGCGGCACGTCCAGACCCTGATCGGCGAGCCAGTGAGCGGCCAGCGACACACACTCCTGCAGCGCGACGAATAGATTCAGGACGACGACCTCGCGGGTCGTGCGATCGGCGGCGAACAGGTCTGAGGAGGGGGGAAGCACGGATCGGACGCGAGCTACTGCGTCCCGCACGGCCGCGATCTTCGTGGCCAGCAGAATTTCATCGACCATTGGCGGCCAGCACACCCCGCGCGCACAACTCCTCGAGCGGACGAAAATCGATGTACTCGAGGATCGCGCGGGCCCGCCGTGCCGCGAGCGACTGCTCGTCGCGCGCGAAGATCAGCCGGCCATCCCGAAAGACCCGGTAGGCGAGACCGGGCGGCGCCTCGTCCAGGATCACGAGATCCACGGACCTGTCAACGGCGGCCTCGAGCCGGGACCTCAAGTCGCCGATCTCCATGAGGTCCAATCGGCGCCGGTGGATCACACCGATGGCGACGTCCACGTCGCTTCGGAAGTGCGTGGTTCCTTTGGCGCTCGATCCGAAAAGGAGCGCATACGCGATGCGTGAATCCGCCTCGAGCACGACGCGAAGATCCTCGATCACTGCCTCGTATTCTAGCATTCC
Source organism: Acidobacteriota bacterium (assembly GCA_031408165.1). GTDB lineage: Bacteria > Acidobacteriota > Vicinamibacteria > Vicinamibacterales > 2-12-FULL-66-21 > JAICSD01. The sequence continues at coordinate 1,072 of JANOJK010000582.1, forward strand.
GAGTTCGACCATCCTGGCGGGCTAGACATGGGGGCCGATCCGGGCCAGCGCCATGACGTCGCCTCGACACACGCCGATGTAGCCGGCGAACAACTGAATAATGGGCGCCGCGAGTCGCGACGGAGCGTTTAGGCTTCCTTCGTCAAGTCGAAAGGAGAGCCGTGGCAGGGGCAAGAGGAGACGTCCTGCAGGGCACGCTCGGCATGCTGGTGCTCAAATCGCTGGAGCTCGAGCCCATGCACGGGTGAAGTCGAACCGCTCGATCCGTGGACGTTCGCCGTGACCGCGCTGGTGCTGCTCGTGGTCGCCACGATCGCGTCCTACGTGCCCGCGCGCCGCGCCATGCAGATGGCTCCTCTCGACGCGCTGCGGACGAATTAGGCGGGTTGTCGCGCTGCCGCTAGCGCAGGCTCCTGATGTACAGAATGATCGCGTCGATCTGCGCCTGGCTGAGCACGCCCGCGTAGCTCGGCATGCCGGATTCGCCACGCTCGTAACCCGTCACGATCTTCGCCGCCGGCTCGAGGATCGCCTCCCGGAGGTAGGCCTCGTCGGCGCCGACCCGGAGGCTGCCTTTGCCGTAGGTGCGCTCGCTGCCGTAAAGCCCTTTCCACGTCGGGCCCAGCATCGAGATCGTGGTGCTTTCGGTCGAGTGGCACGCGATGCACCCGTAGAGCTGAGACACGCGCCGGCCCTCCTCCACGGTGACGGGTGTTGCCGCGGTAGCGGCCAGGGCTCTGGGCGACAGATCGACGGTGATGTCTCCGAAACCCTCGGCGACTGGATCGAACGCCGGCAGTTCGTACGGGGTGAAGTAGGCGCTGTTCTCGAACGCCGGTCCCCTGGAGAGCGCGAGCGACCAGCCGACACGCATCTGCATGACCGGCTTCATGTCCGGCACACCAACGAAGACGCCGCGGCCGTCCTTCGACACGTACGCGTGGCTCGGTGCGAGCCTGTCGATGCCTGGCGTGCCATCCGCCTTGAACTGCGGCGAGCCGTACTGGTAGGTCCGCTTGTATTTCCAGCTCGTGACGGAGTAGTTATCCGGGTTGGCGGCCTTGGTCGCATCGAGTGCTGCGTCGAAGCGCACGAGCACGCCTTTGTCCATGGCCACAACCTCGGAGGGCAGCGTGGATACGGCACCCGTGTATCGCACGCGGCCGAGGCCGCTCATCCGGGAAGCCGTTGTTCCCCAGCCGATGATCTGGAACCCTGCGAGGTACAGTTGGCCGTCGGCGGGGTTCACCGAGCCATTGAGCGGCGGATAGTCGAAGGCGCGGGTCACGCTCACGACCGCAGCCTGTGGCCTGGATGTCCGGTTGTCGAGCAGCACCCGAAAGAGCTCCGGGTTGTTGTACCCGATGTGCACGAGCCCGTCGTTGAGGGGGCCCATTCGCGCATCGAACAGCCAGACCTGCGACATCGCCGACGCGTTGGTGGCGTGCGGAATCCACGTGAGCGGGTCGGCAATCGGCGCGGGATACTTTTCCCGCGGAAGCGTGTCGCTCAGGAACCCGTAGAACTGCCTGTCCCGGACGATGTGGAGCGGCGTGCTGGGAATGTAGTGCCCCTGCTGATCGCTCGAGATGACGAGACCGGTGCGAATATTGACGCTGATCTGCGGCTGGCGGAGACCGTAGCCAAGCACCGTCGCCTGCCGGCCATCAGCCGAGATGCGGAGCACGCTTCCGTTGTGCTTGCCGATGGTCGTCGCCTCCTGGCCCCCCTTGGCGATCACGAACGCTCCGCCAGGCGCCAGACGCAGCGTGCTCGGAAACTCACGATTGTCCGCGGTCTGTGCGAAGGCGTTCGAGAACATCTCATGGAGATCCGCTTCGCCGTCGCCATTCGTGTCGGTGAGCCGCCAGATGCCGTGTCTGTCGAAGACGTAGATCTGCTCGTCGCGGATCGCGAGCGACAGGGGCTCGTGAAGTCCTGACGCAAAGCGCCGCCACCGGACGGTTCCCACAGGTTCGTGCAGGCCGCGGACGAACCAGACGTCGCCGTCCAGCGTCACGCACACGCCGGTGCCATCCTTCATGAACTGGATGTCGCTGAGGCGGACGTTGCGCCACCAGGGATTGGCGAGGGGCACCTGAATGTCGTCCACCACGTAGGCGTCCTTGCTTTTCGATCGCGAGACGCGGGTCGCGACCTCCTGGCGCCAGCGCGGCGCAGGGGCATCTGAAGGAATGCCGCGCACCGTTACGGCGGAAGACGTGGAGCCATTCGTGAACACGGCAGAGAAATCGAGCGTATCGCCGTGCGGGGGTACGCGCACCGTCCACGCCGCGACCGCAATCCCGCTACTGGAGCCAACGTGCGTGTCGAGCGCGAGGGTCTCGGGTATCACCCTGACGCGAACGTCTTCTGCATGCGCGCCAAGCATCAGCCACAGCGGCCGGCTCGAGGGACCCACGCGAAAGTGGCGGACGAGGGTCCACTCGCTGTTCCGTTCGGACAGGCTGATATGCTCGCGCACGTCCGCGCCACCCGCCGTGTACTCGAGCACGACACCACGGCGCACCTGACGAATCGCCTTGAAGCGCCCCGCCTGCTCGGCCAACGGGCCGCGCCCCACTTCTTCAGGGCTCGGCGCAGGCTCCCGCGGATCGTCGAATGTCGGGCGGTCGCCGGTCTGCCACCCGGGGTAGATACCGTTGGCGAGCCAGACCTTCCCATCGGGTTCCGGCAAGGCGTTCTGTCCCCCAGGCGTCTTCTTGTCGGGCTGATGATAGGAGCCGGGTGCGAGCGCCTTCGGCGTCACGCCCGGGCCGCGCCAGATCGCGGCGACGCGCAGGAGGTCGGTATCGAAGGCGACCCAATGACCGCGCCCGATGTTCAGCACCAGCCCGCGCGGCGTGAGGTTTCGGGCCGGGAAGCCGGCTCCGGCGCGGCCCGCGTCGATGACCGAGGAAAAAAACGGGAAATCGGGTTCGACCCAATCGGCCCGCTGGTTTTTCCGTGCCACTTCCGATGCAGGCACCTGCCGGGCCGACCCGGACGCCAGGGAACACATCAAGGCGACGAGCGCCAGAGTCGTTGCCGACCGGGCCCACCGGGCCGACCGGCAGGGTTTCATGCCGTCCAGTTTACAGTCGGGACGCGATCTACTCGGGCAACACCTTGTGAAATCGTCCCATCCAGTACGGCAGCAGAAAGTACGCGCCATCGTCTTCGCTCCGTCCACCCTTGCCGCCGTCGAGGGCGTAGGGATTCCCATTCCACTTCGACATCGGCAGTTCGTCGTAGGGCAGCACGATCAGGGCCTGACGACGCTGGAAGCGATCGCTCAGGGGATCGACCGGAACGTCCAGCCGATGGGAGTTGCTGACCGACCACTCGACGAGGTCCAGCGGGATCTCCC
>JANOJK010000628.1:0-2360 GCA_031408165.1 Acidobacteriota bacterium
ACCGCCGACGAGACCGACGCCGATCGCGCCGCACCCATCCGGATCCAGTTCTCGCGGGACATGGACGGCAAGACCCTCAGCGGCCGCGTGAAGGTGTCGTACGCCGGCCAGGCCCCCGCCGGCGCGCCGGCAGTTCCCCCCACGTCCACCGTCCGTTATCTCGACGGCAACCGCGCGCTGGAGATCAAGTTCGCCGCACCGCTGGATCGCTTCCGGCAGGTGAAGGTCGATCTGCTCGACGGCATCCTGAGCAACGTCGACAACCAGCCGCTGGCGCCGTATTCGTTGACCTTTACCACCGGTGGGTGAGGGCTGAGTGAGGGCACAGAGACTAAGACGAAGAGAAACACAGAGGCACAGAGGTCACAGAGGCGCACAGAGATAAGCAGAGATAAGCTCGTCACCGGCAAAACCGGTGGGACTGGTCTTTAACTTCAACGTCAGAAAGTCAGCGGCTGATACGGGGCGACCAGGGTCGTGCACCGCGCGTCGCGCGGTGTGTGGCACGAGGAGATCCGGAGATCTGAGTCGCTCAAGATTCGACGGCGACTCAGATCTCCGGATCTCCTCGCGCCACGACGCCGGCCGAAGGCCGGCGCACGACCGCCGACGCCCCACGAGCTCAGACTACGCCTCTGTGCGTCTCTGTGACCTCTGTGCCTCTGTGTTCATCTTCCAGTCTCCGCGATCTCGATCCCGTCTCCGCGATCTCCACGCCCGAAGCGGTGCCGCACCGCCTTTACAATCCACGCCGCGAACGCGAGGATCAGCACCACGCCTACGATCACGACGATCGCGGCGGCGGCGGGATACTTCAGCGCGAGGACCCCGAGGCCGACAACGAAGAGGTCCTCACCGATGCTCAGGAACCAGTTCGAGAACGGCTCGGGGCTGGCGTTGGCCAGGACGCGGGTGCCACTCTTGCCGAAATGCGTGCTCGCGGCCAGCGCGCCGCCCAGCAGCGCGACCAGCGTTTCGACGGCTGGCGTCTCCTCGCCGAGCGTGGCGACGGCGATCAGCGCGCCCCCGACCGGCCGGATGACCGTGTGGACGGCGTCCCACATCGAATCCACCCAGGGAATCTTGTCCGCGATGAACTCGACGACGTAAAGGGCCAGCGCGGCGCCGATGATCCAGCTGTTGTCGAAGGCCTGGTACTGCGGCGGCAGCGCGACCCAGCCGTATCGGCTTGCAAGCCCCAGGAGCGCAACGGTCGCATACAGGTTGATACCGGCCGTGAACGAAAACCCCATCGTCCGGCCGAATGAGGCCAGGAGTTCCATGGTCAGCGATCCTCTCCCAGTTGGGCGACGACCGCCGCGCGCACGCGCGCGATCAGCTCGTCGCGGTCGTCCATCGTCAGGCCAGCGGTTTCAATCGGCTGGCCGAAGCTGACGGTGACGCGCACCGGCCGGATGATCGGACTGCCCTTCTTCATCGCGTCACGGGTCCCTTTGATGGCCACCGGCACAATCGGCGCACGCCCCTTCAAGGCCATGATGAACCCGCCCTTCTTGAAGGGCAAGAGCTCCCCTGTCCGGCTGCGCGTGCCTTCCGGAAAAATCAGGAACGAGTTCCCTTCCCGCAGCGCCTCGGCCGCGCGCTCGATCGCCGGCAGGCTCTGGTCCCGGTTGCCGCGCTCCAACGGAACGAAACCGGCGAGGTCGAACGCCCGCACCAGGATCGGCAGTTTCCGCAGCTCCGCCTTGTAGAGAATCCGCATGCGTGGAAACAGCCCGCTCAGCGCGGCGAAGAGGATCGGCGGTTCAACGTTGCTGCTGTGATTCACGGCGTAGACGGCGGCCCGATCGCGGAGGATGTGCTCGGGGTGCCGGATGTCGATGGAGATCCCGCTCAGCCACAGGCCAAGCCGGACCCCGCCGAGGCCGACGCTATAGAGCAGGTGGGGGCGTCCCGTCCCGAGCGCGATCAGGACGAACGGCGGTCCCATCAGGAGGATGTAAAGGGACACCGACACGTAGGTGAGCAGGGATCGGATGGCGGCGATGAGGGTGGACATGAAAAAGGCCGGAGCGATTATCTCGCTCCGGCCTCTCCAATCTACAATCTGCGGTTCAGTCTACGATGCTCTGGCCGTCCGCTTCACCGTCACCCGGGTGGTGGGCGCGGCTTTGGCGGCCTTGGCTCGGGCGATCGACCGGGTTTTGGTCGAGAAGCAGCGCTCGAGCGCGAGATCGAGATCGACCTTCTGTTCGATTGCTTCGCTCTTCTCGTGGGCCACCTCGGAGATCTCCGAAATGACGAGGAACTTGGCACGATCGAGCATCCGTTTCTCGCGGAACGACAGGTTCTTGGACTTGGCCAGGAACGTGAGGCTCTTCAACACCTCGACGACGTCG
>JANOJK010000651.1:0-2585 GCA_031408165.1 Acidobacteriota bacterium
CGAACATCGGCCGCGACAGCAGGTCAAGGATCTGGTGAGAACCCCCGAGAACCTTGAGAACCCCCGAGAACCTTGAGAACCCCCGAGAACCTTGAGAACCCCCGAGAACCTTGAGAACCTCGAGACCCTGCGCTCGGGCCGGCCGCGGAGCGCCGACAGCAGCGACAGGGGATCCACTCTCGCTCCGCTCACCCGCACCGCCCAGTGCAGATGTGGCCCCGTGACTCTGCCGGTCGCGCCCACTTCGCCGATCACCTCGCCGCTCGTCACGAGGTCACCTTCACGCACGCCGATCGTCGACAGGTGCGCGAAGAGGGACAGCACGCCGCCGCCGTGATTGAGCACGACGGTGCCCCCGGTGAAATACAAGGGTTCGGCGATCGCCACGCGTGCGGCATTGGGCGCCTGAATCGGCCGCCCGGGCGGACTCAGGAAGTCGGTGCCGCCGTGCGCGCTGCGCGGCTCGCCGTTGTAAATGCTGCGGGTGCCGAAACTGCTGTTCGCCGCGTCCGGGACGGGACGCTCGAAGGGGCCTGCCCAGAGCCGGGTCGTCGCCGCCGCGGCCCACAAGCGGCCGAGCCGCCCGGCCTCCCGCGCGATGCGCTCCCTGGCCTCGGGAGGCGGATTCACGAGCGCGGGATCGACCTTCAGAGTCCTCGTCGGGAACCGGCGGGCGATTACCTTCAGCAGATGTGTCGTGGCGGACTCCGGGCCCCCCGCGTCGATCTCCACGGCATACGTTCCCGGCGTCACGTCCAGATCGACGCCGACCAGTACCTGCCACGTCCCGCTGTCGATCCGGAAGGGCGACAGCTCACGCGCAAACGCCCGGGCGCGCACGAGCGGCAGCGGATCTGCGCCGGTAATGGTGAGGAGGGTTGCCGCACCAGGCTGGAGGGTCGCCGCGGGCGCGCTGACGCGGAGGGGCGGGGGAGCCGGCGCCTGCGAGAGCGCCGCGCACAGCGTCGAGATCAGGACCTGACCGAGGGCGCCCACCCGATTTATAGTACCACCCATGAATCGACGTGATTTCGTGACGGCCACCATGGCGACCGGCGGGGTCTGGTTATCGGCGGGCGCGGGTGCGGGAGCCTTCCAGGGCAGTGCAGGCGGGCGCCAGCCCGACCGCGCCTCCGAGTACTACGAACTGCGGCGGTACCGGCTGCGTCGCGGACCGGGCCAGGCACTCGTGGACACCTACCTCCGGACGGCGGCGCTGCCCGCGTGGCAGCGCGCGGGCGCCGGCCCCATCGGCGTCTTCAGCGTGATGATCGGCCAGGACAGCCCGAGCTTCTACGTCCTGCTCGTGCACAAGACGCTCGAGGCGTTCTCGTCGCTCCCCGAGCGCCTCGCTGCGGACGCCGAGTACGAGAAGGCCGCGGCGCCGTACCTGAACGCCGAGGCCACCGCTCCCGCGTTCGCGCGCGTCGACGCGTCGCTGATGCGGGCGTTCGAGAGCATCCCGAAGCTGGAACTGCCGTTCGGCGGCGGGGACAACGCCCGGCGCAGCCGCATCTTCGAGCTGCGCACCTACGAGAGTCACAGCGAAAAGGCCGCGAAGAAGAAGATCGAAATGTTCAACCGCGGCGAAATCGCGATCTTCCGGCGCGCCGGCCTGACGCCGGTGTTCTTCGGCGAGACCCTGATCGGCGCCAACATGCCGAACCTGACTTACCTGCTGGTGTACGAGGACATGGCGGCGCGCGACAAGCAGTGGAGCGCGTTCGGCGCAGACCCCGAATGGAAGAAGCTTTCGACCACGCCTGGGTTCACGGATCCGGAGATCGTGTCCAGCATCAGCAACACGTACCTGCGTCCGACGGCCTATTCGCAAATCTAGCAGGGGGACCAGCCGGGTTTCCGGCGCCAACGGTCACAGCAACACGCATGCCGTGGGGTTCGAACATGCCCCGATGATTTCAAGAAGCATGACCCCCGTCCGCGTCGGGAAGGGGAAGGAGCACACGCGCGGCCCGGCCCGTGGCCGCCTGGTAGCGCGTCACGACGCGCGCGGTGACGGCCGGCGCCGCGGCCGCGCGGGACACGCCGACGATCGATCCGCCGAACCCGCCGCCGGTCATGCGGGCGCCAAACACGTCGGGCTCCTCTTGTGCCAGACCCACGAGCGTATCGATATCGGCGGTCGTGATCTCGTAGTCATCGCGCATCGACACGTGCGACGCGTTCATCAGCCGGCCCAGTGTGACGGGATCCCCCCGGCGGAGCGCGGCGGCCGCTTCAATGACGCGCTGGTTCTCGGTGATGATGTGACGCGCGCGCCGCGCGAGCAGCGGATCCATCCCGGTCAGCCGCGGCAGCGCCGCGGTATCCACATCGCGCAGGCGCTCGATCCCGAGACGCGCGGCGGCCTCGAACGACTCCCGGCGGCGGGCGGCGTACTCGCCTCCGGCATGCGCGTGCGTCACGCCCGAATCGATCACCATCAGCGCGACGCCGGCCGGCAGCGGGATGCGCTCGACCGCGAGCGTGCGCGTGTCGAGAAAGAGCGCTTCGCCGTCCCGGCCCAGGCTCGAGGCCATCTGGTCCATGATGCCGACCGGCGCTCCGACGAACGACGTTTCGGC
>JANOJK010000705.1:0-1967 GCA_031408165.1 Acidobacteriota bacterium
GACCGCAAAGAGGAATGCGTTGTCCTTGTCCCACACGAAGAGCCGATGCTTGTTGGTGCCCTGGAACCGGTACAGGTAGAAGTTGTTCATCCCGGCGAAACCGAGGATGCCATCGTTCTCGGCAATGAAGGACTCGATCGCGGCGTGCGCCACGAACTGGCTCAGATCGATGTACTGCTCCACCCGCTCGCGCCACACCGCCTCGTCAGGCCCGTTGGCCTCCGCGAACAGCTGCTGAATCGGGTTGTAGAGCGTGCTGTCGGCGTCGAGGACGTGGGTGCGGGGCTCGAACAGCGGCTTGTAGTTCGCGGCCGCGCCGAGATCCTCGCCGCGGAACGGGCCGGCGTAGTGATACTCGAACACCGTACCGTCGGTTTCACCCGTGACCCGCTGGACGAAGCTCGCGTCGATCTCCTCGGTGATGGTGTAGAGGCCCTGATATTCGTTGTTGATGAACAGCCGGCAGTACGATTCGCGCGGCGCCGGCATGCCCATACGCTCGAAGACCGTGAAGGCGAGACGCTCGCGGATGAGCGACGCATCCTGCCACAGATTGTCGAGGACGATCGTCGACAGCCCGGCGAGCGTCTGCCCCGTGGTGTACCGCGCCATGTCGACGCGGAACCCGGGCTTGATGGGGTTCCGGCTGCCCTGGCCGCGCGAGCGGATCCCCACATTGCGGACCTTCACGTTCTTCCACTGCAGGTCCGCCGTGTAGTAGGTGTTCAGCTGGGTGGTGGCGCGCAGCGTCCTGAGGTCGCGCGAGTTCACCGACAGCCGGATTTCCTGGATCGTGTTCTGGTCGAACAGCTCGGCCGCGGTCTGCGCCAGCGCGGACCCGGTGAACGCGACGCTGAATCCGATCGCGGCGGCTGCAATGACGCCATGGCGCATGCGCATGAATGTCCTTAAAAGGAAACCTGGAACCGGATGGCCCTGGTCGTGAACCCTGCCTTCGACGGGAGCGGTCCCTGCGACGGATCGTCGAGCTTCTCCCGGATGACGTTCGCCTGGACTTTGAAGAAGCGGTTGATGTACCAGTTGACGCCGAAGGTCGTGACCTGATCGCCGTTGCCGAGGATGGTGTCGGCGCGCGGGCTCCGCGAGCCCTGCTCGCCCGCCGTCCCGCTCTTGAACTTCAGGCTTTCGACGCGCCCCCCGACTTCGATCGCCCCGAAGCCCCCCTGGAAGAGCGGCTTCTTCGGCCGGTCGACGCGTGACTTCTTCTCCCCCGTGATCGCCACCGTGCCGCTCACGTACCACCCCTCCCCGACGATCGGGGACAGGTCCGTGTCTTCGACGCTCTGGCCCACTCGATCGGTCTCGACCCGCATCCACTCGGACTTGATCGACGCGGGGCCCGGCCGAAACTCCATCTCGATGCCGAGGCGGCGGCGCGGGCCCTTCACCAGGTAGTCGGACCCGCTGAAGAAGTTCTGCTCGAGGACGGTCTGGCCGCGCAGTCCGGAAATGCCCTCCGGCACCTCGTCGCTGCGGGTGATCGCGACGCCGACGGACAGGTCGCCGACCGCGTTCTTCACATGTCGCAGCGGCTCCACCGTGAGGCGGACCGCCTGCGTCGGGCCGCCGTATACCTTGGCCGGGTTGTTCGTGCGCGCGTTCCTGCCGTCGTGCGCGAAGATGCCCACCTCGTAGCCGATGACTTTCTTCCACACCCGCCCGTGCACCATGACGCCCGTATCGCGTCCGGGCGCGAGGTGCGTGGCGGCCAGCGAGCGGAACATGAAATCGATCCGGCTCGCGCCAGTGTTCTCGTCGAGGCTGAAGGGAATCTTGAATTTGCCGCCGCGCACGCGGGCGACCTCGAAGTGCTTGAATTCGCCGTACACGTCGCGCCACGGGTCGTCGCCGGTGAGCTCGGCCTCGATCTGGAATTCGACTGCGTTCACGATCTCGCCCGACACGCCGATCCGCTTCCTGCCCAGATCCACCGAGGAGGTTTCGGT
>JANOJK010001149.1:0-2222 GCA_031408165.1 Acidobacteriota bacterium
GCGGTGACGACGACGAACTCGTCCCAGGGGACGGCGGGGTCGAAGGTGATGCCGGTGATGCGGCCGCGCGCCACGGGGCTGCGCACCGTCACGCCGTGGAGCATGCCGGGCGGCGTCACGTCGTCCACGTAGATGGCCTGGCCGGTGACCTTGGCGCGCCCCTCCTTGCGTATGGCTGAGCGTCCTATCTGGGGGGGTGGCATGAGGGGTGATTCTAACGCCTGCGGGGGGGTCTGACCCCATACCCTGACCCTCCGGCCGTAGGGCTAGGTCCGCTTACTAAGGCCGCGCCACCAAGCACGCACGAAGTCGCGTTCCATGCGCTTCTGTTTGACACTTGCGAGGAAGCCCAACGCGATAGCGGCGACAACGGCAATCGCCAATAGCCAGCCAGGAACGTGCGGCCCGCTAAGCCACAGAACTAGAGCCGCAACAATGACGCCCCAAGCGATAGTCCGACCGTGCATCTGGGACCTCCGGACTCAACCTTACCACCACACCTTATGCAGGGTCAGACCCCCTACCTTGACGGGGGGGTGGGGCCCGCCCGGGAGTGGGTAAACCAGCGACCGGGGTCTGACCCCATGCCCTGACCCTCCGGGGTCAGACCCCGGGTTGATGTACGCTCCGCGGATGACCTCTCAGCGACAGCCGATCCATACCGTTTACGGGGGGGCGCACCTGTTCAAGGCGGACACGGCGGCGCGCCTTGGCGCGACGGCGCTCCGCGTCATGCAGGAATACGCGCCCGATGCGGCGACGCTGGCGGCGGTGCTCGGGATCGCGCCCGAGGCGGCCGAACGGGTCCATGCGCGCGTGACGGAGAAGCTCGGGCGCGAGCCGGTCGAGGACTTCCGGCTGGATTTCGAGGACGGCTACGGCAACCGGCCGGATGACGAAGAGGACGGCCACGCCGAGTCGGCGGCGGTCGAAGTGGCCGCCGGCGCGAAGAACGGCACCCTGCCGCCGTTTGTCGGCATCCGGATCAAGAACCTGGGGGACGAGCTGCGCGAGCGCGCGCTCAGGACGACGCAGTTGTTCATGGCGCGGCTGCTGAAGGAAACCGGCGGGCAGCTCCCGCCGAACTTCGTCGTCACGCTCCCGAAGATCACGCAGAGCTCGCAGGTCGGGCTGCTCGTCGCTGCGTTCGCGAAGATCGAAGTCATCCACCGCCTGCCGCCCGGCACGCTGCGGCTGGAGCTCATGGTGGAGACGCCGCAGTCGATCTTCGACGAACGGGGCGCGGTGGCGCTGCCGGCGCTCGTCAAGGAGGGGCGCGGACGGATCGTCGCCGCGCACTTCGGGACCTACGACTACACGGCGTCGCTCGGCATCACCGCCGCGCACCAGCACATGCGCCACCAGGTCTGCGATTTCGCGCGCGGCGTGATGCAGGTCGCGCTCGCGGGCACCGACGTGTGGCTGTCGGACGGGGCGACCAACGTCCTCCCGGTCGCGATTCATCGCGCCGCCGGTCAGCCGCTCACCCCGGCGCAGATTGACGACAACCAGCAGGCGGTCCACCGTGCCTGGCGCCTGCACCACGACGACATCCGCCACTCGCTCGCGAACGCGTTCTACCAGGGGTGGGATCTGCACCCGGCGCAGCTCGTCACGCGCTACGCGGCCGTGTACGGCTTCTTTCTCGAGAGCCTCGACGCCGCATCCGAGCGCCTGCTCAACTTCATCGCCAAGGCCGCGCAGGCGACGCTCATCGGCAAGGTATTCGATGATGCGGCCACCGGACAGGGGCTGCTGAACTTCTTCCTGCGGGCGCTGAACTGCGGGGCGGTGAAGGAGGAGGAGATCGGGGCGCTGACGGGGCTGACGCTGGAGGAGCTGAGGTCGGGGTCGTTTGTGAAGATTGTGAAGGGGCGAAGAGGGTGAACGCGACGACGTCCTCTCGCGAAAAGAGGCTGAACGCGACGACGTCCTTTCACGAAGGCACCAAGGCACCAAGGCACAACATGCACCAGGAATAATTTTGTGGTCTTCGTGCCTTAGTGACTTTGTGCCTGCTCAGAAAATGTGTCTCGAATCATCCCGGACGTCCTCTAGAAGAGAAACACAGAGCCTCAGAGATCGCAGAGACGCACAGAGGCGTCGGCGTTTGTGCCCTTCGCGGCCCGTCGACGCTTCGTTCGAACGACGCGCTAACCGGCGGTCACGACGATTCTCGCTGAGCGCGCCGAAAAGCAGAGGGCGCTGAGCAGGCCGCGAGG
>JANOJK010000726.1:0-1829 GCA_031408165.1 Acidobacteriota bacterium
GCTGCACTCGTACTTCGGCCGCGACGGCCGGGACGAGGCGGAGGAGCTCCTCGAGCGCCAGAGCGGCAACCGCGACAAGCCGCGCATCCTCGACGCCTTCAACGAGCCGATCGAGAACTGGCTCGACTTCTTCATGTTCACGATGTTCACCGACCGCGACGGCAAGTCGCAGCTGCTCTCCCTTTCCGAGAGCTCGCTCGATCCCCTGTCGCGGACGACGAGGTTCATGCTGACCGAGGAAGCGCATCACATGTTCGTCGGTGAGACCGGCATCGCGCGGATTCTCGAGCGGACCTGCCAGTTGACGAAGGAGGCGGGCTACTCGGGCGACGTCCGCAAGATGGGGGGCATCGACCTCGACACGCTCCAGAAGTTCATCAACCTGTGGTTCAGCCTCAGCCTGGACCTGCACGGCAACGAAGTCTCGACCAACGCCGCCTCGTACTTTGCCAACGGCCTCAAGGGGCGCGCCTATGAGGACAAGTGGGACGACCACTCGGCGATCGAGTCGTTGTACGAGCTCGACTTGCTGCAGGAGGGCAAGCTGAATCGGCAGCACGTGCCGATGCGCACGGCGATGAACGAGGTGCTGCGCGACTGGTACGTCGGCGACTGCCTCGCCGGCGTCACGCGCTGGAACAAGATCCTCGAGCGGCACGGCTTTGACGACCGCCTGCGTCTGCCGGACCGCAAGTTCAACCGCGGCATCGGCATGTACTCGTCGGTGCACTTCGACCCGAAGGGGCAGCGGCTCCCGGACGAGGAATGGGCGCGCCGCAAGCACGAGTGGCTGCCGGCGCCCAAGGACCGCGAGTACCTGCTCAGCATCCAGGCGGCTCCGATCTACGAGCCGGGGAAGTTCGCCAACTACATCGCCCCGCCCCAGCGCGGCGTCAAGGGGCAGCCGATCAACTTCGAATACGTACGCACCGAGCTCTAACAGGTTGCTGAAAAAGTGACAACCTGAAGGCAAAGGGTAGAAGGTAGAAGGCAAAACACTCTGAATTGCCCCGCAATTGCTAATTCTGACTTCTGCCTTTTGCCTTCTACCTTGACACTGACGGGTTTTTCATCAGCCTGCTAAGGGCATTCAGAAACAGGAGATCAGGAGATCACGAGCAGTTGGCGCGGAACCCCGATGTATTCTTCGCTCCTTGCCTCCTGCGTGAACACGACATGAACAAGATCCGCGTCGACGTGACAGACGGCGTCGCCGTCATCACGCTGGACGATCCGCCGGCGAATACCTACTCCTACGAGATGATGCAGGCCATCGACGCCGCGGTCCTCGCGGCGCGCATGGACCCGAGCGTCCACGTCATCGTCTTCATCGGCGCCGGGGACAAGTTCTTCTGCGCGGGCGCCAACATCGGCATGCTCAAAGACGCCGACCCGGACTTCAAGTACTACTTCTGCCTCCACGCCAACGAGACGCTGACCCGGCTCGAGCAGACACCGAAGCTGGTCATCGCGGCGCTGAACGGGCACACCGTGGGCGGCGGGCTCGAAGTGGCGCTGGCCGCGGACCTGCGCATCGCCAGGAGGGACGGCGGAAAGATCGGCCTGCCGGAAGTCGCGCTCGGGGTGCTGCCCGGCACCGGCGGCACCCAGCGCCTGACGCGCCTCCTCGGCAAGGGGCCGGCGATGGAGCTGATGGCGACGGGCCGCCTGATGACGATGGACCAGGCGAAGGCGATCGGCCTCGTGCACGAGTCGTGGGGCGACGCCGAGTTGAACGGACGCAGCTTCAGGGATGCCGTGATGGATTACGCGCGCCAGTTCACGCCGCCGCAGAAGGCCAGCCGCGCGGTCGGCCGCATGAAGCGCGC
>JANOJK010000760.1:0-13927 GCA_031408165.1 Acidobacteriota bacterium
CTTGAGGTTGTGGACGCGCGCGCCGCGCACGGCCACCCAGTCGTGTGCCATTACTGCTGAGGTTTTTGGGGAAAAGCCAACCAGTGATTGTACAACGGAACAGTTGGTACAGAGCTCAAGGGTAAACCCCTGAACCCTTTGAACCCCTTGGAACCTCGAACCTCGTGAACCTCGAACTCCTAACCCACCCTCCCCCTCAGCTTGCTGTTCCGGTACCCGTAAACGAAATAGAGCGCCAGCCCGACAGCCAGCCAGATACCGAACCGCTCCCACGCCTGCGTGGGCAGGCCCTTCATCGTGTACACGCACGCGAGGGCGGCGCTGATCGCCACGGGCCAGACAAACGGCACACGGAAGGGGCGAGGGCGATCGGGGTCGATGACGCGCAGCACGAGCACCCCGACGGCGACGATCGCAAACGCGCTCAGCGTGCCGATGTTCGTCAGATCGTAGATCTCGTTCTCGTCCATGACCAGGCTGCCGAGCGCCACCACGAGGCCGGTTGCCACCGTGGTGATGTGCGGCGTCCGGTACTTCGGATGAATCTTCGCGGCCCACGCCGGCAGCAGTCCGTCGCGCGCCATCGAGATGAAGATGCGCGGCTGGCCGTACTGGAACACGAGCAGCACGGCGGTGAGCGAGACGACCGCGCCGAAGGCGACAAACCAGCTCGCGATCGGCAGGCCGGCCACCTCGAGGGCGCGCGCCAGCGGGTCCGCCGCTCTCAGCTGCGTGTACGGCACGAGGCCGGTCGCGACGATGCCGACGATGACGTAGATGACCGTGCAGATGGCGAGTCCGCCCAGGATGCCGATCGGCATATTGCGCTGAGGGTTCTTCGTTTCCTCGGCCGCCGTCGAGATGGCGTCGAAGCCGATGTACGCGAAGAACACGATCGCCGCCCCCTGGTGGATGCCCCGCCACCCGTTCGGCGCGAACGGCGTGTAATTGGCCATGTCGATGTGCGTCGCGCCGAGGACAATGAACAGGGTGAGCACGGCGAGCTTCACCACGACCATGATGTTGTTCGCGCGGACGCTCTCGCGGACGCCGATGTAGAGGAGCCACGTGATGGCCAGCACGATGAGCGCCGCCGGCACGTTCAGCAGGACGGGGATGCCCGCGATCCGCGGCGCCGTCTGCAGCAGCGCGTGGACGGCGGGATCCGAACTGAGCAGCGCCGTGCGGTACCCGTGCGTGAGCCAGGCCGGCAGCGTCACCCCGACCCCGGACAGCAGCGAGTTGAAATAGCCGCTCCAGGCGATCGCCACGGCGATGTTCCCCACGGCGTATTCGAGAATGAGGTCCCAGCCGATGATCCACGCGATCAGCTCGCCGAGCGTCGCGTACGAATACGCGTAGGCGCTGCCCGCCTGGGGAATCATCGAGGCCAGCTCCGCATAGCAGAGGCCCGCCAGCCCGCACACGATCCCGAGCAGGATGAACGACAGGACGAGCGCGGGGCCTGCGCCGTAGCGGACGACCTCCCCGGAGGGCAGCACCTCCCCTGCCGCGGCCGTCCCGATCGACGAGAAGATCCCGGCGCCGATGACGGCCCCGATCGCCAGCATGATCAGATCGCCCGCACCCATCACGCGCTTGAGCCCGTGCTCGCCGCCCTCGGGGATCATCTCGGCGATCGGTTTGCGACGGAAGAGTTGATTCATCGCCACGGATTCTAAGCCACGAGGCGGAAGAAATGTCGGGGGATCACCTCCGGCGCGTCAGCGGCACGCGCGTCACCCACAGCGTCCATGCGAGCATGCCCACGCTCATGGCCATCCAGGCGCCGGCCCACAGCCACGCCGGCGCCACGAACAGGCGCGCCATCGTCTCCGCGTCCGAGCGGCCGTGGACGAGGAACAGCGCGCGGACGTCATAAACCGCATTGAGCGCCACCTGGATCGCCAGCACGCTCAGCACGAACCCCGAGAGGCGCCCGCCCCGCCGGCGCGCCAGCGCCAGGAGCGACAGTCCCCAGGCGAGCACCACCAGCGCGCCGAAAAGGTTCCTCATCCAGATGACGAGCGTGAGGAGCATGAACGCGCCGATGACCCGCAGAATGGGCCGCGCCCGCGTCTCGACACGGGTGGCGGCCATCAGGAGGCAGCCGACGACGCTCGCGCCGAGATAGCCGGAGGATGCCACCAGGCCCTGGGCGATACGCCCCGACGGCACCAGGCTTTGCGTGAGCCCGCTCGTGTCGGGCTCGATCGTGATGGCGGCGACGCTACCACCGACGAGCACCGCCATGACGGCATGGCCACACTCGTGGACCCAGGTGGTGAACAGCCTGAACGGATAGAGGAGCAAGGGACCCCACGGCGTGAGGCTGATGCCGAAGCAGAGCGCGGCCGCCAGCCACAGCCGCCTGTTCACCTGAGTGGCAGGAGGCCGCGCAGCGGCACGCCGAGGCGGTACACGGTCTCGCTGGTGGCGAGCGCGATTCCGCCATGCGGATCGAAGGCCAGACCGATGATCGGGCCGCCCGCGAGCATCAGCTCCGGCGCGTGCGGCGCGTCGAGGCGGAGACGATAGAGGGCACTGGATCCGGCCAGCGCGTCCACGACATACAAGTGCCCGGCCGCGTCGAAGGCGAGCCCCTGGGGACGGCCGAAGCCGGCGCTCCAGGGAGACGCCTCGCCGTCGGGCGAGATGCGGTACACGGGATCGTGGGTACTGAGCGTCGGCGCGGCGACGTAGAGATGCCCGTCCGGTCCGAACGCCAGGTGAAACGCCGCCACGCTCGCCGGCAGCGACGCGAACGCGGCCGTGTGGCCGTCCGCGCCGACGCGCAGGATCGCCCCGGATCGATCGCCGACGAAGAGCGCACCGTCCGGCCCGAAGGCGAGCCCGCAGGCGACCCCGAGATCGCTCGCGTAGAGCGACGCGCGGCCGTCCGCCTCGACTCGGTAGACGCTGCCGTCGAAGCGGCTCGAGACATACAAGCGCCCCTCGCGATCGAACGCGAGGGAGGTCGGGTTCGGCACGTCGCTGACAAACGGCTCCCGCGTGCCGTCGTGACGGACGATGAAGATCGACACCGGCGCCTGCTCGCCGCGGGAGCCGCTGAAGGTGACGTAGAGATTGCCGTGCCGATCGTAGGCCGGGCTGTCGACGTGGTGTACTCCGGTGACGAGCGGCGTGCCGATCTCGACAAACGCCGTCTCCCCCGGCAGCTCGTCGATCCGGATGGACGTCGATCCCCCCTCGAGCCCTTCGGGAATGATGACGACCAGGGCGGCCGGCGACGCCAGGGCGAGGCGCGCCGGCTGTGGGCCGACACGCACGTGTGGCGCGGCCGGATCGATGGGAAAGCCGTCACCTTCGAGCGTGACACGCCCCCCCTCGATCGCCCACAGCGGGCGCACCGCGGTCACGCGCCCCATGTGTGCCCCGTCAGCTTCCGTCGTCCAGCTCGACGTTCCAGTAGAAGTAGTCCCGCCACGAGTCGGGCGCGTTGCGGAGCCCGATGGTGATCCGGATGGCTGGGGCTTTGTCGGGACGCCGCGGTACGCGGATCAGGTGCATGCCGGCCTGCTCCGGCGTGCGGCCGCCCTTGCGGCGGTTGCAGGGGATGCAGCAGGTGACGATGTTCTCCCAGTCTTTTCGGCCGCCCTTTGCGACCGGCACCACATGATCGAAGGTCAGGTCAGCGCTGGGGAGCAGCCCCGCACAATACTGGCACGTATGCTCGTCCCGCGCGTAGATGTTCGCTCGCGAGAAGGGGACGTAGTCGATCTGCCGCTTGATCTTGATGTAGCGGAGCAGGCGGATGACCGACGGGAGCTTGAAGCTGAAGGAAACCGACCGGACTTCCCGGTCGTACACAGAGATGACTTCGACCTTCCCCTGGCACCAAAGCGTGATCGCTTTCTGCCAATGGACGACCTTCAGCGGTTCGTACGTGGCGTTGAGGAGGAGCGTCTGCTCCATAAGCTCGTGTCATTTTGCCTGATGATATGAGGGGTGTCAAAGGTCTGGCGGGGCTGGGCCCAGGGGACGATAATCGGGATGTCCCGATGTGCCGCCTACTTACAGCCGTGTTCGTCTGCGTCGCGGCCGCCTCGGCCGGCTGCGCGACGACGGGGGCGACCCCCCGGCCATTCCCGACTCCGGGGACCGGGGCCCCGGGCAGGCCTTCGCCAGCGCCAGCGCCCGGCGGCGCGGCGCGTGGCAACGCGACGGCGTACGGAGTGACGGGGACTGCGCTGTCCCTGCGCGGCACGCCGTACCGCAACGGCGGCAGCGACCCGGCCGGGTTCGACTGCAGCGGATTCGTGAAGTACGTCTTCGAGCAGAACGGCGTGGCCATGCCCCGCACGGTGACGGAGCTCTTTCGTGCGGGACGGCAGATCTCCGGTCCCGAGCTCGAGCCGGGCGACCTGGTGTTCTTCAGCACCGTCAGCCCTGGCGCGTCGCATGTCGGGATCGCGATCGGGGGGGACGAGTTCGTGCACGCCCCCAGCAGCGCGGGCGAAGTCCGCGTCGAGCGCCTGAGCGCGCCGTATTGGGCGACGCGTCTGGTGGGTGTGCGTCGCGTGCTATGACCGGGGGTTCCGGCGCATGGCCCTGGAGCCAGTCTACGCCGTGAGCCGAAGGCGGCGCGCAGCGTCGTCAGTGAACTGCCGGACGTGCAGATCGCGTTCGGTATAGAGCGTGGGCTGCAGCACGCGCTTCACACGCTCCACCTTGACCCCGGCGGCGGGCACCACCGGCAGCGCCGAACACGCGGACATGTACCGCTGCGGGAATGACGGGAAGTTCCTGAAGGTCGTGGCCGTCACACCGCCGTAGCGCGCGTGCAGAGTCGCGAAGTCCCAGCGCAGAAAATCGAGCAGCTCAGGGTCGGGCCGCAAGGCGAGATAGGCGCGCGTCATCTTCGCCACATCGTCGTAGAACCCGGGCCCGTGCGTGCGCACCGCACGGGTGTTGTCGGCGTGCGCGAACTGCCGCAGGCCGGCCGCCGTCGGATCGATGTGATAGAGCTCGTGAATGATTGTGTCGAGCTTCGCGACCCACGGGTCGATCCCGTCGTACAGCTCGGTCTTCCATGACCTCTCGAGCGTCTGCTCGCAGAAGCGGGGGAGGACGAAAGAGATGAGGTATTTGATCCGCGTCCGGCCGAGGCGGACCTCAGGAGTCTTGGTGACGAACCACTCGGAGCGCCGCGTCAGCACGCCGGTGGCGCGGTCCTTCCAGAAGTAGTAGCCCGGTTCGGTCTCGGGCAGCGTCAGACAGTGGCACGTCGCGAAGGCTCCCTCTGCCTCCGGGCGGCCAAAACGCCCGAATACCAGCACTTCGCTCAGATCGATGAACCCGAGCGCAGGCGTACGGGCGATAACATCATGCATCACGAGCGAGATGCGCTCTGTGTAGTTGATCATACCGACACACATCCGGCTGGAGACGTGGCTTCCGCCACGCTCGAAGCCCATGCCTGCCGCTAATTGCTAGGGAACGGAATACTTCAAATATACGGGTACCGGATGCACCCTGTCAAGGGCAACAAACATAAGAGTTTATTGCCCAGGTCCCTTCGGCTCGCCGGGCCTCGCTCAGGGCAGTCCGCCTGGTTTCCCGGGGGCCTTTGGAACCGCGACCGGCGAGCCCGGCAAGGTCAGCGGCGCCCCGGCGGGCGCATCGGACAGCGGACCCACAGGAGGCAGTTCCGGCGCGGCCGGGACCGGCTCCGCGACGACCGGCGGCGGCGTCACCGCGCCCATGCGGCGCATGATCATCTGCTGGCGCCGGCGCAACCTGTCGCTCGGACGCGCCGGATCGAGAAGGCGCGGGTTGGCGAGGGCGGCAGCGAGCAGCGCCGATTCGGCCGCGGTCAGGTCCGCGGCCGACTTGCGGAAGTAGCGGCGCGCCGCCGCTTCGGCGCCCCAGATCCCATCGCCCCACTCGACGGCGTTCAGGTAGATCTCCAGGATCCGCTGCTTCGACAGCTCCACTTCGAGGCGCCGCGTGATCAGCAGCTCCTTCACCTTGCGGATCGGGTTCTTCGAGGGGGAGAGATACAGGTTTTTGGCGAGCTGCTGGGTGATGGTGCTGGCGCCCCGCTTGAACTCGCCGAGCTCCCAGTTGGTTTCGATCGACTCCCGCAGCTGCTCGTAGTCGATCCCTTCGTGCTGCCAAAAGGCGCCGTCCTCCGTCACGATGACCGCCTTCTTCAGGTTGGGCGAGATGCGCGCGTACGGCGCCCACCGCCAGTCCTGCGCGGCGGGCGCCCCGCGCGCATGGGCCTGGCGGGCGCGCAGGTCCATGAACGCGGTGGAGGTCGGGTTTCCGGTGCGGAGCGGCCGCACATCGGGCAGCGTGAGGTAGATGTAGGCGGCGCTCACGAAGCCCAGGCCGAGGAGGGCCGCCGTCCCCCGTCCGAGCGCGCGCAGCATGCGCCGGGTTTTCATGGCGCCAGCAGTTTCGCCAGCGCCTGCGCGAGGCGGCTGATGTTCTCGCCCGTCGATCCGGACCCCATCAGGCCGATGCGCCAGATGCGCCCCGCGAGCGGCCCGAGCCCCGCGCCAATCTCGATGTCGTATTCCTCGAGCAGCCGCGTGCGGATGCGCGCCTCGTCCACGCCCGCCGGCACCGAGACCGCATTCAGCGACCAGAGACGCTCGGCCGGCGGGGGCAGCAGCGAGAGGCCCATCGCGCCGAGCGCCTCGACGAGCGCGAGATGATTGACCCGGTGGCGCTCCCATCGCGCGTCGAGGCCTTCGTCGGCCACCGCCACGAGCGCCTCGCGCAGCGCATAGACGAGCGGCGCCGAGATCGTGTGGTGATACTTGCGCTGCAGCCAGTAGTCTTCGAGGAGCGCCAGATCGAAGTAGAACGACCGGGATCCGCGGGCCGCCGACGCGTCCTGCAACGGCCGCTGGCGGAAGTCCCGCGCGCGCCGGGAGAACGTGACGGGCGCGAGCCCCGAAGGCGCGCCGAGCCCCTTCTGCGTGCAGCTGTAGACGACGTCGGCGCCCCAGCCGGCCGCATCGACCGGATGCGCCCCGAGCGACGTGACCGCATCGACGATCGTCATCGCCCCCTGGCGGGAGGCGATCGCGCACATCTCCCCCACCGGGTTCAGCACGCCCGTCGAGGTTTCGGCGTGCACCATTGTCACGAGGTCTGCCCCGTCCTTCAGCGCCGCGTCGAGTCGGGCCGGTTCGCAGGCGCGCCCCCATTCGACGTCGACCCGCGCCACCGTCGCGCCGTAGCGCTGGAGCATCTGGGCGAGGCGATCGCCGAAGTAGCCGGTCACCACGGCGACCGCGCGCGTGCCCGGACGGGTGAGATGCGCGACCGCCGCTTCCATGCCGGCCGTCCCGGTGCCCGAGATGGCCAGCGAGACCGATCCGGGGCCGGCGCGCATCACCCCCGCGAGCCGCGATCGGATGTCGTCGAGGATGGCCATCATCGCGGGATCGAGATGGCTGAGCACGGGCGCCGCCATGGCGCGCATCACGCGGGAGGCGACGGGACTCGGCCCCGGTCCGAGGAGGAGTCGTTCAGTCGGCGGTGTCATGCAGCAGGGTCCTGATCTTTTCAATGGCGTCGGCCGGCAACCGGCCGAGCGGCGGGCGCGGATCCCCTCCCTCGAGGCCCGAGAGATCCATGGCGGCCTTGAGGCCCGCGATTCCGAAGCCGCTCGTCACGGCGCGCGCGAGCGGCGTCAGGCGCTGCTGCGCGGCCAGCGCCTCGGCATGCCGGCCTTCGAGCGCCAGCACGCGCAGCCGCAGACAGAGGGCCGGCCGCACGCAGGCGACGGCGAGGATCGCCCCCGCGGCGCCAGCGCAGAGCGCCGTGTAGGCCCCCGGCGCCGATCCCGCGAGCACGGTGAATCGATCCGGCACCACCGCCGCCAGATCCACGAACTGGGCGCCGTCCGTCGTCGTTTCCTTGATGCCCGCGATGTTGGGATGCGCGGCGAGGCGTCCAATGGTCTCCGGCGTCAGGTTGACGCCGGTAAACGCCGCGTAGTTGTACAGGAGCACGGGCACGGGGCTGGCGTCCGCGATGGCCGTGTAGTGGGCGATGAGGGCCCCCGCGGGCACGTGCGCGCGGTAGAACGAGGGCGTGCGGACCAGGACGGCATCGGCCCCGCCGGCGGCCGCGCGGCGCGCCGCCGCGATGGTGGCTCGCGTGGACTCCCGGCCGACCCCCGCAATCAGGGCGCGGTCGCGCGGCACCTCCTGTCGCGCCGCGTCGACGACCAGGTCGCCCTCGGTGTCATCCAGCAGCGACGCCTCGCCGTTGGTCCCGAGTGCGACGACCCCACCGAGGCCCGCCCCCATCCACCGCCGCACGTTCCGGCGGATCGCCGCCGGATCGACCTCCCCGTCCTTGAAGGGGGTCGGCATGGGAGGGAACACCGAGCGAAGGTTCACACGGAAACGGTACCACAGGAGGATCGAGATGCGAGGTGCGAGGTGCAAGGAGGGAGGGTGCGGTGGAAGC
Organism: Acidobacteriota bacterium; assembly: GCA_031408165.1. Lineage (GTDB taxonomy): Bacteria > Acidobacteriota > Vicinamibacteria > Vicinamibacterales > 2-12-FULL-66-21 > JAICSD01. The sequence goes on from JANOJK010000760.1 coordinate 8,458, forward strand.
TGCGAGGTGGGAGCCAGCGACCAGGCTCGAGCTGATAGCGAAAAACGGGCGCGGCCTTGTGAGCCGCGCCCGTCGCAGGGTACTTACCGCTTACTACGAACGACCGACTACCTGCTACTCAGCTGCCAGCCTCAGTGAACACGCGCGCCCCAGATGACGCGGTGGCTGTTCCAGTCCTCGTCCAGGATCGTCCAGAGGGCCTGGTCGAGATACTCGCCGTTGCGGAGGAACGACTTGCGCAGGATGCCTTCCTGCATCGCGCCAATCTTCCGCAGAGCGCCGTTGCCGCGACCGTTGAGGATCGCCGCGCGGGCTTCGAGCCGGTGCGTCTTGATCGTCGCGAACGCAAAGTCGACGACCATGCGCGCGCCGTCCATGAACATCCCCGTGCCCCAGAACGCCGAGCCAATCGCGAATCCCCACTCGGCGGTGCCGAAGCCCGGCTCCAGCTGCCGCACCTGGAAGATCCCGATCGCCGTGTCCATCCCGTGAGGCACCACCGCGAAGCAGACATAGTTGCCCGCGGCGCGCTCGCGATGCGTCCACGCAATGAACCGCTCGAAGCCTTCGACCGTCGTAGGCGGCGGCGAGATGAAGCGCGCCACTTCCTCGGACGAGAGCATCGCCAGCAGGGACGTGGCGTCCGAGAGTCGCAGCTCACGAAGCGTCACCAGGGAACCCGTCAGCACCGGAAGCGCCTGCTGCCAGTCCGACGTTGTCGTCGTCGATCGCGTTCCGACGGTTGCCATCACAGCCTGCATGCCAGTCACCTGTGAAGCACGGAAGGAAAGCTTCTCCATTAGAGTCCCCCTTCCACGACCGTCGCGAGGGTCTGGATCACCGTGGTCGTCGTCGTCGTCGGCAGCACCGCGAGCGGCGCCTCCGGAACGATTTCGGTCACCGGTACGGGTGCCGACTCGTCGAAGAGGCCGTCGAACGCCGTCACCGACCCGTCGAACACACCCGGCACGGCCGGGTCGTCGAACACAGGCGATACTTCGTCGGCTGATGTCGCCCAGACAATGCTGCCGACATCGCCGCTCGTGCCCCACACGATGTTGTCGGCTTCGAGCGAGCCGGCCGTGCCCCAGACGATGTTGTCGAGCTCGCTTTCGGCCACGCTCGCGCCCCACACGATCGTCGCGCAGTCGGCGCCGCCGCATCCGGTGCCCCACACGATGTTGTCGGATTCCGCGTCGCCCACCGTGCCCCACACGATGTTGTCGGTTTCGATATCGAGCGAGGTGCCCCACACGATGTTGTCGCCTTCGGTATCGACGGTGCCCCACTCGAGGCCGAGAGCGTCAATGCCCGCCGCGCCCCAGATGACGGTGTCGCATTGGGACGTCGGGCACACCGTGCCCCACACGATGTTGTCGCCTTCCGCGTCGCTCGCGGCGCCCCACACCGTGTTGACGGACCAGGCGGAGCCCGCCGGCTTGATGACGCCGTTCCTCAGTCTGTGGTTACCCCACAGAATGGTGCGGCTCCAGACGTGGTTGTACGGGTACTTCTGGCCGGCCGTCGGGGCCACCAGGTACCTCGCGAGGTCGACCGCTCCCTTGGTGTTCAGGAAACCGGCGCCCTGGGTCAGCGCATCGTAATGGTAGTTCTGCGCCGTGTACTGAATGATCGCCTTGACCATGTTCGGGGTGAGCTTCGGATTCGCCTGAAGCATCAGGGCGACCGAGCCCGTGACAATCGGGGCCGCCATGCTCGTGCCCGTCAGGCTCAGATACGGCTTGTTGGCCGTCCTGACGATGCCTGAGAGCAGCGCGTTCGACTTGGTCTGAAAGAACAGGCTCCCGGGAACCGCGAACGACACGATCCCGGTGCCGGTCGCAACGACGTCCGGCTTGGCGGCGAAGTCGATGGCCGTCGGACCGCGCGAGCTGTAGGGGGCCATCTTGTCGTCGTGCCGGCCGATCGTGCCCTGGTGGCTGTATGCACCCACGGTCAGCACCCAGGGGGCGTTGGCCGGCGCCGTGATGCCGCCATACTGCAGCTTGCTGCTGACCGGGTTTCTGCCCAGGTTGCCGGCTGCCGTGACGACCACGATACCCGCGTCGACCGCCCGTTTAGCCGCAAGGCACAGCGGGTCGGTCGTGAAGGACTCGGTCACCGACGCGCCGACCGAGAGGTTGATCACCCGGACGTTGTAGGCGACCTTGTTCTTCAGGGTCCAGTCGAGCGCCGCGATGACGTTGCTGACGTAGCCGCCGCCGCGTTCGTCGAGGACCTTCAGGCTGACGATGTTCGAGGCCGGCGCAATGCCGGCGCGCGCACCGTAAGTGTCATACCCGTTGCCCGCGATGATGCCGGTCACGTGCGAGCCGTGCCCGTTGTCGTCGTACGGTGTCAGGCGGCCGTTCACGAAGTCCACGAACTTCGTGACGCGCTGCCCGGCGACGACCTTCACCTTCGAGTTGCTCCCCTGGTAGGTCAGGTCGTCGTGCCAGGCGGTGACGCCGGAATCGATGACCACGACGCCGATGCCGGCCCCGTCATAGCCATACAACCACTGCACCGCCCGCGCGCCTTCGACGACCGCCGCCCGGTTCATCGCTTGCCCGGCCGGCCGATCCCAGTGCATCGACGCGACGCACGGGTGGTCGGCGAGCTTGCGGAGCTGCCCGTTCGGCAGTTCGACGACGTCGCTGTTGATCACATCGAGACGGCGTCCCTTTTTGGCGCCCATTTTCGCGTAGCTGGCCGAGAGGTCACATCCGGCCTTCAGGGTCACGATCGCGCGGGAAATGCCGAGACCACCAATCGCCGACCGATCGTTGAGCTTACGGTCGAGATTGCCGTGATCGCCAGCCTTCCGATTCGCGGTGCTTGCATTCGACTTGCCCGCTGTCGCGGCTGCGTGAACCGGCGCCGCGGCGCCGACTACGCAAACGGCTGCGACCAGCGCGCCCGTCAGAAGTTTTCGCCACTCAGTCACTGTTGAACCCTCATGAAAACGCAAAAAGCTCTTCAACCCCAAACCGCTTTGCCGTGCTCCGTGCGCGTCGAACCGTTACCCATAACGCGAAACTCCCTGGTCAGACTTAAGGATCGAGGTTTACGAGTGCGACATCCATAGAGCAAGCGTGGGGCCATTACGGCCGGGCTAGCGCCCATCTGAGTAAACAGCAGATGCGCAAAGACTTACCTCGTTATAGCTTATCCAGTGAAAGGCTCCGACGAGGTTGTAATTGTTCTGTTGAGGTACGGCGGCCCACAGATTGGCCACTCGGATGAGGTTGAAGTGTTCGGTTTGCAGCGGTTTACAGTATGTGTTCTGTCCTGGCACAGACGTGCAGGTATGGAACACCTGGCTTTGTGACTGTCAACTCGTTTAAAGAGAATGGTTTATCCCCGACGTAGCCACGGAAGAGGGTCGCGGATGCTGGCGACGCTGTGAACCACCAGAACCGTGAGCACGATGGCGAAGGCAGGGGCCAGGAGCCAGGGGGCATCCGCGGCGATCCCCACGGCGGCGACGTCCTGAAGCATCGCCCCCCAGCTCGGTGTCGGCGCCGCAAACCCAAGTCCCACAAAGGACAGCGTCGCCTCGGCCATGATGAAGGCCGGGACGAGCACGGTCGCCTGGACCGCGAGGAATCCTCGCGTGGCCGGCAGCAGATGCCGCCCGATCACGCGCCACGGACCCGCCCCGAGCGCCCGCGCAGCTTCTGCGTACTCCGACCCCCGTTCGACGAGGACGATTCCGCGTACTCCGCGTGCCGCGGACGGCCATCCCACCAGCGCCAGTACCGAGACGAGCGCGGCGAACACCTGCGTCGTGGTCAGGACGAGCGGCAGGACGCCCCGCAAGGCCAGCACCACGTAGATGCCAGGCAGCACGATCACGAGGTCCGCGATCCGCATCAGCGTCCCGTCAATCCAGCCGCCCGCGTAACCCGCAACGGCCCCGAGTGTGCCGCCGATTACCAGCGCCAGCAGCGTCGACAGCAGCGCGACGCCGAGCGACAGCTGGGCGCCGACGAGTACGCGTGAAAGGACGTCCCGCCCGAGCGCGTCGCTTCCGAGCAGGAACCACGGCGCCGGGTCCCCCCCGCCAATCGTCACGCGGCGGGTGCGATCTTCCGCGTAGCGCCGCTCCAGGGGATCGACCATGCGCAGGCCGTAGCCGAACGGCCGGTGCCAGGCGCCCTGCTCGTCGATCAGGTGCGGACGCATCGGAGGGGCGTACTGGTATCCGGGAAACTGGCGCCCGGGTTCATAAGGCGCAAGCCAGGGGGCCGCGAGGACAAGTGCCGTGAGCATCGCGAAGACAACCGGCGCCGCGGGACGGAGGTCACGCACGGCGCGCACCATCGAGACGGGGATCCGCCAGGGCGTGCGCAACGTCCGCCGCCAGCACCCCCGCCGCCAGAAACGCCCCGCCCGCCGCCGCGCAGCCGGCGACGACGTAGGTGTCCCGCGTCATCAGAGCCTGGCTCATGAGACTGCCCAGACCCGGCCACGAAGTGACGATCTCGACGGCAAAGGACCCGCTGAACAGCGTCCCGATGATCACGCCATATACGGCGAGGATCGGCCCGAGGGACTGGCGCCAGGCGTGCCGCCAGACGATCCGCCCATCAGGGATGCCGCGGGCGCGCGCGGCGATGGCTGACGGCCGCTGGAGCGCCTCGCCGATGGACTGCGACTGCAGCCGTTCCAGCATCGCGGCAATCGGCAGCGCGAGCGCGAGTGTCGGGATGACAAAGTGGCTCGGCGTCCCCATCCCTGAAACCGGCAGCCATCCCGTCCGCGCCGCAACCGTCAGCAGCACGAGCGAGCTGATGAGCGGCGGGACCGAGAGGAGGATCAGCGACCCGCCGCGCAGCACGCGGACGATGGGGCCACGGCGGCGGCTGCCCGTGAGGATGCCGGTCGGAATGCCGAGCAGCGTCGCCACCATGAGCGCGGCGAGCGCGAGGAGGGCGGTGTTCCCGGCGCGCTCTCTCAGCAGGTCCAGGACCGGCCGCTGGTATTGGAACGATTCCCCAAGATCGAGGGTGAGGGTGCGCGTCAGCCAGCGGCTGTACTGCTCCGCGAGCGGGCGATCCAGGCCCAGGCGATGGCGCTCCGCGGCAATCTGCTCCTTCGAAAGGCCGAACTGCGACGCGTAGTCCCCCGGTGCCAGCTGCGCGAGCAGCATGGCGCCCGAGGTCACCGCGAAGACGAGAAGCAGCGCGGCCAGGCCGCGCCGCAGCAGGAACAAGGACATGGCGGACTATCGGACTTGTCGGCCGTTCCGGCCACGGGGGTTAGGTGGCGTCACCGCCGGGTGAGGTAGAGCGAGGCCGGGTCCCAGAGAACCTTGGGCTCGAGGAGACCCGGGACGGCGCCGCCGACGCGGCGGCTGGTGGCGACCGCCACCTTCGGGGCCACGAAGTAGATCTCGGGGAGGTGCTCGCCGAAGATCTTCTGCACCTCCGCGAACAGGCGCTGCCGTTCGGCGAGCGCCGGGGCG
>JANOJK010000806.1:0-6580 GCA_031408165.1 Acidobacteriota bacterium
AGGCCGCCGAGGAGATCAATCTGCTGGAAAAAGGCGCCAACTACCAATGGTCATATCGCGAAGGAACTTTGGCCGGACCCAAGTCAAAACCCGCCAGCGTCATCGGAACCGAAATGCCTCCGCTTTATTCGTATGGATCGCGTTCGGAAGGAAACCGCTGCGTCATCGGCGGCTATGTTTACCGGGGCAGCCGGCTGCCCGGTAGCCTCCTGGGCAAATATATTTTCGGTGATTATTATTCGGGGAGAATCTGGTCGCTGGACTGGCAGACGCCCGGCGCCCAGCCGGTCCTGCTTACGCAAATCGCCGCCAGCCAGCTAACTGGATTTTCCGTGGATGCGAACAACGAGATCCATTTCACCACGCTCGGCAACGCGGCAAAAATCTACAAGCTCTCGCCGTGGGGCGGCGCGGCGGAACCACCTGCGACCTTGTCGGCCACGGGCGCCTTCGCCAGTCTGGCCACGCTCACGCCGGCCGCAGGCGTGGTGCCTTACAACGTCAACTCACCGCTCTGGTCGGATGGCGCATCCAAATCGCGGTGGATCGCGCTGCCGAATGACGGCGCACCCTACGCGAACAGCGAGACCGTCGCCTTCAGCGCCAAAGGTGGTTGGGCGTTTCCGACGGGCACGGTGTTGATCAAGCACTTCGAACTCGGCGTGAACGACACCGATCCCTCCATCCGCAGACGACTGGAGACGCGCTTTTTCGTGCGCGTCACCGACGGCTGGTATGGCGTCACCTACAAATGGCGCGCCGATGGATCCGACGCGGATTTGCTGACCAAAGGTGAAAATATGAGCGTGACCATCACCGGCGCCAGTGGCGGCACGCGTGTGCAGAACTGGACCTTACCCAGCCGCGGAGACTGCATGAGCTGCCACACACCGGCTGCGGGTTTTGCCCTGGGATTGAGCACGCGTCAGCTCAACGGCGATTTTACCTATCCGTCCACCGACACCATGGCGAACCAGCTCGCCACCTGGAGCGCGATTGGGATGTTCGATGCGCCACTGACCGCCGTCCAGATCGCCGGCTACGACAAAACCGTTCCAATGGGCGACACCGCCGCCACGCTGGAACACAAGGTGCGATCCTATCTCGACGCCAACTGCGCCCACTGTCACAGGCCAGAAGGCGTGCGGGCGAACTTCGACGCGCGGTTCGACACGCCACTGGCCTCGACAAACATTCTGAACGGCCCGCTCTTCAGTGAACTGGGAATCGCCGGTGCCAAAGTGGTCGTGCCGCAGCAGGTCCCGCGAAGCCTGATGCACGTCCGCGCAAACAGCCTGACGGAGACAAAAATGCCACCGCTGGCCAAGAACGTCGTGGATGACATCGCGGTTTCCACCATCGCCCAGTGGATCAATTCGCTTACCACCACGGTCGATCCTCCGCCCAACCAGGCACCGGTGCTGGTGCAGCCTGCAAATCAAAACACGATTCGCGGCGCTGTCGCCACCCTGCAACTGCAGGCCGCCGATCCGGACGGCACTGCCGTGACCTACAGCGCCGTCGGCCTGCCCCTTGGTCTCTCGATCAACCCGGGCACCGGTCTCATCAGCGGCACCGTGGCATCCACCGCAGCCGTGACCAGCAACGTCACCGTCAGCACCAGCGACGGCTCGCTCAGCAGCAGTAAAAATTTCACCTGGACCACCGCCGCGCCGCCGACAGCACCAACACTCACATCGCAAAACATCGGCACCGTCGGCCTGACCGGCAGCACCACCCTCGGGACCGACGGCAGCTTCACCCTCAAAGGCGCGGGCACCGACATTTTCTTCAGAGCCGACGGCTTTCTTTTCGCCCATGCCCAGCTCAACGGCGACGGCGAGATCCGCGCGCGCGTACTCTCACAGACCAACACCAATCCCTGGGCCAAGGCCGGAGTGATGATCCGGGAAAATCTCACGGCCGGTTCGCGTCACACCTTGATGATGGTCACTCCGGTCAATGGATTCGGCATGATCTCCCGCGCCACCGCCGGAGCCTCCAGCACCTACGCCGCCGGTCCCGCGCTGAATCCCGCTCCCAACAACTGGGTGCGGCTGGTGCGCACCGGGAACATTCTCACCGGATACAGCTCGGCAGACGGAACGACATGGACAACGGTGTCCGCCTTCACGCTCACGAACCTGCCGGCCAATGCTTACGTTGGACTCGCAGTCACGGCCACGACTACCACAGCGCTTTCCACCGCCATGTTCGACAATGTGCAGATCACCGGCGGAACCACTCCGACCAATCAAGCGCCAGTGCTGACGCAGCCCGCAAATCAGAGTACCGTGCGCGGCGCTCTCGCCAGTCTGCAACTACAGGCCAGCGATCCGAACGGCAATGCTTTGACTTACAGTGCCACCGGTCTGCCATTCGGTCTCTCGATCAACCCGGCCACCGGTCTGATCAGCGGCACCGTCAACAGCACGGCCGCAGCAAGCAACAACGTCACCGCCAGCGCCTCCGACGGATCGCTCAGCAACAGCAAAAATTTCGTCTGGTCCACGACGGCCGCAGGCACTCCGTCACAACTTGCCGGAGCCGACATCGGCGCGTTCAGCCTAGCCGGAAGCACGAGTTTCAACAACGTGACTCGGGGTGCGCGATCACCTTGCCCTGCGGATGCTTCTTGCGGAAGGCCTCGATCTGCTGCACGTTGAAGCGCGTGTGGACCGAGCAGTGCCCTTTCCACAGGAGCAGCTTGGCCTGCTTCGCCTGCTCAGGGGTGAGACCGCCCCAGGTCTCGTGCGGATCCCACACGGCCATGCGGTCCAGCGGCACGCCCAGCTTCCAGCCGGTGTTGCGTCCGAGGTGCTGGTCGGGCAGCATCATCAGCTTCTCGCCGCGCTCCCAGGCCCACGTCATGACGGCCGCGGCGTTCGTGGACGTGCACACCACGCCGCCGTGCGCGCCGACGAACGCCTTGATCTCCGCCGATGAATTGATGTACGTCACGGGGACGAGGGTCGTGACGTCGACGCCCATTTCCGCGAGCTCGCGCCACGCCATCTCGAGTTGATCGCCGGCCGCCATGTCGGCCATCGAACAGCCCGCCGCGAGGTCGGGAAGGATCACCTTCTGGTGGGGCGCGCGAAGGATGTCGGCGCTCTCCGCCATGAAGTGCACGCCGCAGAAGACGATGAAATCCGCCGTGTGCCGGGTCGCGGCCGCGCGGGCCAGCTTGAGCGAATCGCCGATGAAGTCGGCGAACTTGATGACTTCGTCGCGCTGATAGTGGTGCCCGAGAATGACGAGGCGGTCGCCGAGGGCGCGTTTGGCCGCGGTGATCCGCGCGTCCATTTCGTCGTCGGACAGCCGCAGATAGCGCTCGGGGAGCGGCTGGCGCTCGCCGATGCTCTGTTTTTCGACCTGGTTCAGAAGATGGATGTCCATCAGTGACTGAACCTGCAATTCTACTACCTACGAAACGGGCAGCGGGCGGGGGGCCGCGTCAGCGGACCGCGCGGCGACCGGGTGGGGTTCGGACGGAGGCGTGGGGCCGGGCGATGCGTCGAATTCCACGCCGGGACCGGTGACGACGTTGTAGAGGGTATCGCGCTCGATCGGCTCCCGTCCCGCGGCACGGATGAGCCGGCGGATTGCGCGGGTCGTCATGCCCTCCGGCGTCCGCGATCCCGCCATGTGATAGATGTGCTCTTCCTGGACGGTCCCGTCGAGGTCGTCCGCGCCGAACCACAAGGCGAGCTGAGCGGTTTCGATCCCGGTCGCAATCCAGAACGCCTTGATGTGCGCGATGTTGTCGAGCATCAGTCGCGAGACGGCGTGGACCCGGAGGGTGTCGATCGCGCTCGGCGCCGGGAGCTTCCGCATCTGGTTGTTGTCGGGGTGAAACGCCAGCGGGATGAACGCCTGCAGGCCGCCGGTGTCGTCCTGCAACGCCCGCGTGCGCAGCATGTGGTCGACGCGCTCCTCGGTCGTCTCGATGTGGCCGTACAGCATAGTGACGTTGGTGCGCATGCCGAGCCGATGCGCGAGGCGGTGGATCGACAGGTAGCGATCGGCGCCGCACTTGTCGTCGCAGATCTTCTTGCGCACGCGCTCGGCGAACACCTCCGCGCCGCCGCCCGGGAGCGAATCGAGCCCCGCCTCCTGCAGTTCCCGCAGCACCTGCTCGTCGGTGCGGCCGTAGAGATCCGCGAAGAACGCGATCTCGACGGCGGTGAAGCACTTCAAATGGATCTCGGGACGGATCCGCTTGAAGCCGCGCAGCAGGTCCGTGTAGTAGGAGAACGGCAGATCCGGATGGAGGCCGTTCACGACGTGGATCTCGGTCAGCGGCTGGCCGGCGCGCTGGCGGATCTTGTCCCACGCCTGCTCGAGCGACATCGTGTACGACCCCGGATCGCCGGGCCGAAGGCGCGCGAACGAGCAGAAGAGGCAGCTCGCGACGCAGACGTTCGTCGCTTCGAGGCGGATGTTGAAGTTGTAATAGGTGCGCGCGCCGTGACGCTTCTCGCGCTCGCGGTTGGCGAGCCAGCCCAGCGCAAGCGTGTCCGGACAGTTGAACAGGCGGACGCCGTCCTCGAACGACAGCCGGTCGCCGGCGTCAAGTTTCCCTTCGATGTCCGCGAGCCCGAGGGCTGCCAGGCGTGCGCGCATGCAGGCATCCATGTTACTCCGTCCGCCGCGCCACTTTGATATAGTCGGGACTCGATGGCGGGCCGACTGGTCCGCCGACTGCCCGGCGGTCATGCGAAGTGGGTGTAAAGCCCACGCGGTGCCGCCACTGTATGCGGGGAGCCACATCCTCACGCCGGCTGCGTCAGCCGGTGGCCACTGTTGGCCGGACCCCTGGTCCGGCGTGATGGGAAGGCGCAGGATGCACGCGACGATCCGCGAGCCAGGATACCTGGCCGCCCGGGCCCGATTCACCACCCATCGGCGCGTCCGCACGCCGAAAGGAGGCCCGAGTGTCGCAGTTTCCTTCCGCACACCTGTTCCTGTCACTCTCCCTCGCGGCGTTTTCCGGTTCCGCCCCCATCACCGGTCTCGTCGTCGATCCCACCGGACGTCCGGTTCCACGGGCGGTGGTCCAGGTCGTCACCCGCGACGGCGCCACGGCGGCGACGATCTTCACGGAACCTGACGGATCGTTTCGCCTGGTGTCGGCGCCGGACGGCTGTCGCGTGCAGGCGTCGCTGACGGGCTTTCAGCCGGCCGCCGGCGACTGCCGCTACGACGTGCCGATGCGGCTGACGCTGGGCGTGGCCCCCGTCGCCGAGCACATCGTCGTGTCGGCGACGAGAACCGACGCGCCGTCGGGCCAGGTCGCCGCCGCCGTGACCGTCTTCGATGCCGCCGAGATCGAGCGGCGGCAGCAGCCGCCGCTGGCGGACCTGCTGCGAAGCGCGCCAGGCACGCACGTCGTTCGCGGGGGCGCCCCCGGATCGGTGACCTCGCTGTTCGTGCGCGGCGGCGAGAGCAACTACACGAAAGTGCTGCTCGACGGGATTCCGCTGAACGAGCCGGGCGGCGCCTTCAGCCTCAGCAACGTCACGACCGAGAACCTCGACCGGGTGGAGTTCGTGCGCGGTGCGAACTCCGCGCTCTACGGGTCCGATGCCATGACGGGCGTGATCCAGCTCGTGACACGCCGCGGGGACCGCCCGCGGCCGGAGGTGCGGCTCCGCCTGGAGGGGGGAACGTTTGCCACCGCCCGCGCGGCGGCGGGCGTGGCCGGGAAGGCAGGACGGTTCGACTATGCGACCGAGGCTGCCGGCCTCTCGACCGACAACGACGTCGCGAACAACCGGTTCCGCAACACGACACTCTCCGGTTCCGGCGGCGCGGCGCTGGGCCACGGCGCAACCCTCCGCGTGATCGGCCGCGCCGAACGCGGACGGACGGGTACACCCGGGCAGACCGCTTTCGGGCGTCCCGACCTTGACGCCTTCTTCAGCCGCCATGATGCGGTCTGGGGCGCGGCGTTCGAACAGGGCGCGGGCGCCTTTCACCAGCGCGCGTCGTACGGGCTGGCGACGTCGCGGCAGGCGTCGGCGAACCTCCAGCTCGATGCCCCGTATACACCCGCCTTCGAGGGGCGCACGTCCCCGTTCGAGTTCTCGGACTTCGCCTACGACAGCCGGGCGGACCTGCGGCGTCACCATGCGAGCTACCAGGTGGACGGGACCCTCTCGCCGGCAAGCGCGGGCACCCACGTGGAGACCGCGCTCATCGACTGGGAGGGCGAGCGGGCGACGCTCAGTGACGCGCTCGCGGACTCGTCGGTGCGGGCGTCCCGCGACAACGTCGGGGTGACGCTGCAGCACCAGGCGCTGTGGCCGCGGGTGTTCGTCACCGCGGGCGTTCGCTTCGAGCACAATGCCAGTTTCGGCAACGCGACCGTGCCGCGTCTCGCGGCGGCGTGGTACATCCGGCACGGGGGGGACACGATCGGCGCGACGCGGATCAGCGCGAACGCCGGCCGCGCGATCAAGGAGCCGTCGCTGCTGCAGTCGTTCAGCCGCAACCCGTTTTTTCTCGGCAACCCGGACCTGGCGCCGGAACGAGTGTCGCGCGCATTCGAAGCCGCGATCGAGCAGCGGCTGGCGAA
>JANOJK010000819.1:0-3853 GCA_031408165.1 Acidobacteriota bacterium
ATCTTCTCCACGAGGAACGGCGCCTTGCACTCCGGACAGGTCTCCGCGAGCGGCCGGTTCCACAGCGTGAAGTCGCAGTCGGGGTAATTCGCGCACCCGAAAAACACCTTCCCGCGGCGGGACTTGCGCTCCACGATGTCGCCGCCGTCCTTCGGACAGAGGACGCCGGTCGTCTTCTGCTTCACGTACTTGCAGGTGGGATAACTGCTGCACGCCGTGAACTCGCCGAAGCGTCCCTGTTTCACGACCAGGTTGGACTCGCACTTCGGGCACTTTTCGTCGAGCAGCTGGTCGGGCTTGGCGGCGGTGATCCCCTGCTTCGTCGTGATGATCTTGCGGGTCGTCTTGCACTCCGGATAGCCGGTACACGCCAGGAACTGCCCGAAGCGGCCGCGCTTGACGACCATCGGCTTGCCGCAGTTCTCGCACGCCTCCTCGATCTCACCCTCGGCGCCGGGCTCCGGCGTCTCGAGCTCCCGGGTGTTGCCGCACTCCGGATAGCCGCTGCACGCGAGGAACAGCCCGAACTTGCCGGCCTTGATCACCATCGCCTTGCCGCACTTGTCGCAGGTGACGGGGGGATCGGGCTCATACCCTTCCTTCATGTTGGGCATGTCCTTCTCGGCTCGCTTCAAGTCCTTCTGGAACTTCTTGTAGAAGCTCTTGAGCGTGGTCGCATAGTCCGAGGCGCCCGACTCGATCTTGTCGAGGTCCTCTTCGAGCTCGCGCGTGTAGTTGACGTCGAGGATGTCGTCGAAGGCGGGGCTCAGCAGCTTCTCGACCAGCATCGCGCCGAGAAACGTCGGCTTGAACTTCCCCTCGATCTTGTTCACGTACTCGCGCGCCTGGATCACGTTGATGATCGACGCGTAGGTGCTCGGCCGGCCGATGCCGTTCTCTTCGAGCGCCTTCACCAGTGTCGCCTCGGTATAGCGCGGAGGCGGCTGGGTGAACTTCTGCTCGGGCTTCAGCTCCCGCAGCGTGAGCTCGTCGCCCTTCGCCAGCACGGGCAGCACGCTCGAGCCCTCTTCGTCCTCGGCCGTGACGGCGTCGGGACCGGGCGCCAGCCGTTCGTCTTCAACGGATCCGCCGGCGGCGGACGCAGGCACGGGCTGGTTGTAGACCGCGAGCCAGCCGGGGAACCTGGGCACCGAGCCCTTGACGCGGAACAGATAATCCGCGGCCGCGACGTCGACCGTCGTGTCGTCGAACGTGGCCGGCGGCATCTGCGAGGCGACGAACCGGTTCCAGATCAATCGGTAAAGGTAGTACTGGTCGGGGGTCAGCAGCGAGCGGACCTGATCCGGGTGGTAGAGCATGGACGTCGGACGAATCGCTTCGTGCGCGTCCTGCGCGTCGGACTTCGTCTTGTAGGCGTTGGGCTTGTCCGGCACGTAGTCGGCGCCGTAGGCAGTGCCGATGAATTCGCGGACGTCCGTGATCGCCTGCTCCGAGACGCGCGTCGAGTCAGTACGCATGTAGGTGATGAGACCCACCGCGCCCTCGCCCGGCAACTCGACGCCTTCATACAACTGCTGCGCGATCATCATCGTCTTTTTTACCGGGAACCGCGATGCCTGCTGCAGCTTGCTCGTGATGAAGGGGGGGACCGCGCCTTTCCTGCGCTCCCTGGTCGTGACGGAGTCGACGACCCAGCGCGCCTGCTTCAAGTCGGCGAGGACCGCGTTCGACTCCGCCTCGGTCCCGACCTTGATGTTCGAGCCCCCCTTCTTGAGGAGCTTCGCGTCGAACTCCGGCGGAACGGGACCGGCGAGCCGCGCCGTCAGGTTCCAGTACTCTTCGGGGAGGAACGCCGTGATTTCCCGTTCGCGGTCGCAGACCAGCTTCAGCGCGACCGACTGTACCCGGCCGGCGCTCAGTCCGCGGCGGACCTTGTCCCACAACAGCGGGCTGATCTTGTAGCCGACGAGGCGATCGAGGACGCGGCGCGCCTGCTGCGCGTCGACCATCTTCTTGTCGATGTCCATCGGCTTGTCGAGCGCCGCGAGCACACCCTTCTTGGTGATCTCATTGAACATCAGCCGCCGGATCTTCTTCTTGTTCACGGCGCCGAGCTCTTCGGCCAGGTGCCAGCCGATGGCCTCGCCTTCGCGATCAGGGTCCGTCGCCATGAAAATATGCGTGGCCTTCTTGGCTTCGTCCTTCAGTTCCTTGAGCACCTTCTTGCGGCTCGCGATCACTTCGTAGGTGGGCTCGAAGTCTTCATCCACATCGACCCCGAGCTTGCTCTTCGGCAGATCGCGGACGTGCCCCATCGAGGCCATGACCTTGTAGTCCTTGCCGAGGTATTTGTTGATGGTCTTCGCCTTTGCGGGCGACTCGACCACCACGAGTGACTTGGCCATATGTCTCTTCCGCCGGATCCTACGAGATCCGGCCTACCGTCTGGTCGCCGCGGTGAGGGCGTAACGCCCGCCGGGCAACTTCTCCAACTCGCCCCGCATCTCCCATTCGGTCAGCCGGGGCAGCAATTTTGAACCCGTCAATCCCAACGTAGCAGACATTTCGTCCAGATCGTACGCGTCGCCAGGGGTCAGCCTTGCGAGTAAGGGGTCTGGTTTCAAGGAGTTGCAGGAAATTTCAGCAGGCCCTGTCGCTGACCTGAGGGCAGGCCACCCCAGCTCCTCCAGGATATCGTCCGCAGACTCGACGACCTTAGCCCCATCTTTGAGCAGGGCGTGCGACCCGCGGTTCCGGCCGCCGAGAATACTGCCCGGCACCGCCATCACGTCGCGATTCTGGTCCAGGGCGCAGCGAGCCGTAATGAGGGAACCGCTCTTTTCATTGGCTTCGACCACGACGACCGCCAGCGAGATCCCACTGATGAGACGGTTGCGTTGCGGAAAGTGCTCCGGGAGCGGGCGCGCGCCAGGTCCGAGCTCACTCACCAAAGCCCCGTCCCGGCAGAGACTTACAGCCAACTCCGTGTGCTCGGATGGATAAATGACATCGGGCCCGGAGCCGAGCACCGCCACCGTCGCCCCTCCGGCACCCAGGCAGCCGCGGTGCGCCGCCCCGTCCGCGCCGCGCGCCAGGCCCGACACGACGAGCATTCCACGGTCGGCGAGCTCACCGGCCAGGCGTGCAGCAACTTCCAGCGCGTATCGCGTCGCTGCACGGGAGCCGACGATGGCGACGGCGGGTCGGGAGAGAACCCCCGCGACGCCGCGCACCCACAAAACCGGTGGCGGATCCGCGATCGTCCTCAGCAGCGGGGGGTACCGCTCGTCGTCCCAGCGAATCAGGTGGATGCCCGACTCGCGGGCGGCGTCGAGCAGGACGCGGGCGTCTCCGCGGGCCGCGGCGGCCACCGACGCCGGGTCCGCTCGAGGCGCGCACGCGGCAATTACGTCTTCGAGCGTGAGCCCGCCGGTGCCGGAAGACTCCCGAAGTTCCTTGAACACCGCGGCCGCGCGCATCCGTGCAATGCCGGGCAGGACCGAGAGGGCGACGACGCTCTGGATGTCCATGACGAGCTTCCTCATCAGAAAGCCGCCGCAGCAGAACGGGCGCCCGAATGCAAAAGGGGCCGTGCCCGCGGCTGCATTTGCAGCGACGGCGCCCGACCCCTCTGTCCCTATTATAGGCCTGGGTGTCCCCATGAGGCAAACGCGGCGGATTACGGGTCTCGTAGAGAACTTACGAAGAGAGGCGTAAACTGAAGGAACCCGGATCCCCGGGGCCTGTCGCAACCCGTGGCACGTCCGTTGCTGTAGGCTTCCGTTGGCCGGTTCCCGGCCGGCGAAGTCCTCGCTGGAAGCGGGAAACAGGGGAAACGCTGTTATAGTGACTTTCCATTCCATGCGCCGACTGATTAGCTTCTCAGTCGTGG
>JANOJK010000842.1:0-3525 GCA_031408165.1 Acidobacteriota bacterium
CCTCCTGCGAATCCGGCGCAGCAGACGACACCTCCGGGGCAGAATCCGCCGACGTCACCCACACAGCCGCCGGCCACACCGCCATCCACGACGCCGGCGACAGCGCCTCAGACACCACCGGCAACCCCGGCACCCGCGCCCGAGCCCGGCGTGCAGGCGCCGGTCACAGCCTCGGGGCCGGGCGGACGCGGTACCGCGCCCACTCCGCCCGTCGTCCCGACGCGCGTCGAGCTGCGCAACCTGGCGACGGGCGCGGTGAAGTCGTGGCAGGACATCCAGTCCTTCATGTTCTCGGCAAACTCGACGCACTTGATCCTGAAGCGCAAGCCGCCCACGGCAGCGGGCGGGTCCGGCGGACGTGGCGGGGCAGGCGCTGACGCGCCAGCCGGAGGAGGCGCTGCCGTCGCGGCCGGCGGCGCGGCGGGCGCAACACCGGCGGGCCCCCGCGGCACTGACGTCATCCTGCACAACCTCGTGACGGGGCGCGATCAGCTGCTCGGCAGCGTCGGCGACATCGCCTTCAACAAGCCTGGTGAGCTGCTCGCCTACACCGTGGACGCCAGCGTCAAGGACGGCAACGGACTGTTCGTCATCGATCTGAAGACCAACCGGATGCACACGCTGGACAACGACGCCCGGCTCTACAACCGGCTCACGTGGAGTGACGAAGGGACGGCGCTCGCGGTCCTGAAAGGTCTGGATGTCGACAAGATGCGGGAGCGGGACAACCTGCTGATCGCGTTCGCCAACGTGCCCGCCGCGCTGTCCGACCTCGAGGCGGCGCCGGTGACGCTCGATCCCGCGAAGGCGCCGGGATTCCCGAAAGGCTGGGTTGTGAGCGACCGCGCGCCGCTCGACTGGAGCGACGATCACAAACGCGTGTTCTTTGGCGCGAAGTCCCAGGTGCCCGCCCCGGACGCGGCGGCGCGGAAAGGGACGGACGATCTCGCCAACGTCGACGTCTGGAACACTGCCGACGAGCGAGTCCAGTCGCAGCAGATGATCCGCGCCGAGCAGGATCGAAACTTCACGTTCCGCCAGGCGTTCGACGTGCCGGCGGGAAAGTTCGTGAAGCTTGCCGACGAGACGATGAGGGACGTCGACGTGGCGCCTGACGGCCGATGGGCGATCGGCCGCGACACCCGCGGCTACATCCACGACTACAAGCGCGCCGCGGCGGACATCTATCGGGTCAATACGACGACGGGGGAGCGGACGCTGATGCTCAAAAGCCAGTTGACGAACACGTCGACCGGCAGCCACAGCTTCGGCATCTCTCCGGACGGGAACTACTTCCTCTACTGGAAAGACCACAAGTTCCAGGCCTATGACCTCGGCGCGGGCGCGTCCCGGACGCTCGCCGGCGGGATACCGGTGAGCTTCGTCGACAACGAGTTCGATCACCCCGGGCCGAAGCCGGCCTACGGCATCGCCGGGTACACGACCGACAAGAAGGCCGTGATCGTCCAGCACCGGTATGATTTGTGGAGGTTGCCGCTCGATGGTTCGGCGGCGCGCAGCCTGACGAACGGTACGGGCACCAAGAACGAAATGCGCTTCCGGTACGTCCGCACCGAGCCGCTCGAGCCCAACCTTGGGAGCATGGCCGGCGGCGGCGGCCAGGGCGGACCCGGTGGTCCGGGCGGCGGCGGGTTCGGCGGCGGAAGAGGCGGCGGCGCCACTGCGCGCGCGACAATCGATCTCTCGAAGCCCATCACGCTCTCGGCCTACGGCGAGTACACGAAGAAGGCCGGCTTCTACGTGCTCTCGGGCGGCCAGTTGAAGGAGCTCGTCTACGAGGACGCGGCCTTCAGCAACCCCGTCAAGGCGGCCAAAGCCGACACCTACCTCTTCACCCGGCAGACGTTCGTCGAGTTCCCCGACCTCCGCGTTTCCGGTCCCGGATTCAAGGACGGCAGAAAGATCAGCGACGCGAATCCCCAGCAGAAGGACTACGCGTGGGGGCGGCGCCTCCTGTTCGACTACAAGAACAAGGACGGCGTGCGGCTGCAGGGCATCCTCGCGCTGCCCGACGACTACAAGGCGGGCGAGAAGCGCCCGATGCTGGTGACCTTCTACGAGAAGAACTCCCAGAACATGCACCGCTACAACGCGCCGTCATACCTGACCGGCATGGGGTCATCGCCGATGGAGGCCGTCAGCAGGGGGTACATCGCCATGCTGCCTGACGTGCACTTCCGCACCGGGGCGTCGCACAGCGACATGCTCGAGTGCGTGGAGGCCGCCACGCGCAAGGTGATCGAGATGGGCTACGCGGACCCGAAGCGGATCGGGATCAACGGCCACAGTTACGGAGGGGAAGGGGCCGCGTTCATCGGCACCCGCTCGCGGCTGTTTGCCGCTGTCGGAATGGGCGCGGGAGTGACCGACCTGACCTTCGACTTCAACCAGAACTGGGGCTGGTCGTACTCGGTGACCGGCGGATCCGGCGCGAACGCGTTCGACTACTACCTCTATAGCCAGGGTCGCGAAGGGGCGTCGCCGTGGGACAAGCCCGAGATGTACCGGTTCGAGTCGGCACTGACGCACGCGCCGCTCGTCACGGCGCCCTACCTCATCATGCACGGCGCGGCTGACCCGACGGTGCCGTTCACGAACGGCCTCGCCATGTACAACGCGCTGCGCTACAACAACAAGAAGGCCGTCCTGCTCGCGTATCCCGGCGAGGGACACGGATTGAGGGGCGTGGCCAACCGGAAGGACCTGACCGTCCGCTTCTTCGAGTTCTTCGATCACTACCTGAAAGACGCGCCCTCGCCGAAGTGGCTGACCGACGGCGTGGCCTACCTGGACAAGGACGTGAAGAGCGACGCGAAGTAGCGCAGGCTTTCAGGCCTGCCCTACGACGTCGGACACGCGACGACGACCTCACGCTGAGCACGCAGAGGTGCGGAGAATGGCAGGCCCGCGGCGTGGCGTTCGTCACGCTTGGCGAGGGCATTCGACACGTCGACAGCCGCCGGGCGGCTTGTAGCCGGTGTGCTAGGCTCGATCGCGGAGTTCGAGCGTGCTCGGATTCAGGAACGCATCCGCCCGGGGCTGTCTCGCGCCGCTCCCAGGGAAAGCGCCTTGGCCGCCCTCGCAACGCCGCCAGCTATCATTTAGACGAGTGCACGGGCTTGTCGCACGCTGCCGCTGCGCAGCAACTCGGGGTCAGCATCGCCTCGGTGAAGCGCTGGCGGCGACGGCAACCTCAAACAGAATCACGGCCCTCCGGCGCGTGACGGTTCGTCCCCAGTCGTGTATGGCTCGCCACTTGGCGACTGCTCAGGACCAATCGCTGAAGGTCGACTCATTCCCAACCGCAACGGGTCGTACTCTTCTTCACCTCTTGACAACCCTAAATGACTGTCGCGATGATGACGATGCGTCTTCTCTTGGGAACCTAATGGGAGCGACGGTTGTGGCTCTCATACGACCTGACGCGCATCACCGGTTTAAGAGCGGAACTGTGCTGGATTGAGTGGCGAACGCTCCGCGCACCGGATTACTCCTCGGTAACGC
>JANOJK010001156.1:0-2443 GCA_031408165.1 Acidobacteriota bacterium
CGCGCTCATCCGCATCGGACAGCGGTTCGACGCGCGCGGCTGGGTCCTCGGCACCAGCGGCAACTTCAGCATCGTCCTGGACCCTGCCCCGCTGCGGCTGGCGATCACGCGGAGCGGCACCCACAAGGGGGAGCTCGGGGCGGATGACATCCTCGAGGTCGGCGGCGAGGGGATCCCGATCGGCGCGACCGCCGGGACGCCGTCCGCCGAGACACGGCTGCACCTGGAGATTGTCGCGGCACGGAGGGCGGCGGCGGTCCTGCACACGCACTCGATCTGGAGCACGCTGGTATCAGACCGCTGCGCGGATGCAGGCGGCGCCGCGGTCGAGGGCTACGAAATGCTGAAAGGACTGGCCGGCGTCACCACACACGAGCACCGCGAGTGGATTCCCGTGCTGGAGAACGATCAGAACATGCCGCGCCTCGCCGCGAGGGTACGGACGCTGCTGCACGAGCACCCGGACTGTCATGCGTTCCTGCTCAGGCGCCACGGGTTGTACACTTGGGGAGCCACCGTGCCCGAGGCGGTGCGGCACGTCGAGATCGTCGAATTCCTGCTGGAGAGCGTAGGCCGCAAGGAGGCAGTGCCATGGCCCTTGTAAACGTCCCCGCCGAGCACCTCACCATCCGCGACCGCGCCGAGGTCACGGCGTTTCTCGCCGGCCACGGCATCGAGTACGAGCGCTGGACGCCGGAGCATCCCGTCCCGGCGGACGCCTCGGCGGACGCATTGCTGGCGGCGTACGCCAGGGAGATAGAGACGCTGAAGCGCCGCGGCGGGTACGTGACCGCCGACGTCATCGACGTCCGGCCCGACACGCCGAACCTGGACATGATGCTCGCGAAGTTCAGCCGCGAGCATTGGCACGACGAGGATGAAGTGCGCTTCATCCTCGAGGGGCGCGGCCTGTTTCACATCCACCCCGCCTCCGGCCCCGTGTTCGCGATCGAGGTCGAGGCCGGTGATCTCATCCGGGTGCCGCGCGGCACGCATCACTGGTTCGATCTCTGCGTCGACCGCCGCATCCGCGCCATCCGGCTGTTCCAGGACACCTCGGGCTGGACGCCGCATTACACGGACAGCGGTGTCGACGAGGGCTTCGAGCCGGTGTGCTTCGGACCCGCCTACGTCGGCCCCCGATGATCCTGCTCGACATTGAAGGCACCACGACACCGATGACCTTCGTGACGCAGGTCCTGTACCCGTACGCGCGCACGCACCTGCGCTCGTACCTGTATCGCCATGGGAGCACGGCGCAGTACCTCGCTCTGATGGCCGCGTTCCGCGAGGAGCACGCGAGGGACGAGCGCGCAGGCGAGCCCGTCCTGCCCTGGGCGGCGCCGGGCGCCGACGCGCGCCCTTGCGTGCAGGCGTATGCCGAATGGCTGATGGATCGCGACCGGAAGTCCCCGGCGCTCAAGGAGCTCCAGGGCTACATCTGGGACGAGGGTTACCAGCACCGCGCGTTCGCGGGACAGGTGTACGAGGATGTGCCGCGCGCGTTCGAGCGCTGGCTCCAGGAGGGAGTAAGGGTCGGGATCTTCTCGTCCGGCGCGGTGCTCGCGCAGCAGGGGCTGTTTCGCTGTTCGTCCGCGGGGGACCTGTCGTCCTTCGTGCGGTGGTACTTCGACACGCGCACGGGATCCAAGCAGGACCCGGCGAGTTACACGCGGATTGCCGCGGAGTCCGGCGAGGCGCCGGCGCAGGTGCTGTTCGTCTCGGACAGCGTCGCCGAGCTGAACGCGGCGCGCACGGCGGGGCTCGCAACGATCATGTCGGACCGCCCCGGCAACATCCCGCAGCCGCCACACGATCATCGGATCGTCCACAGCTTCGACGAGATCCGGCTGTCAATCTGACGTGGCGTCAAGAGGAACGAAATTGACAACGACCAGCAGTAACCCGGCGATCGCGGCACTGAGCGGCGTCCTTCTCGTACTGCCACTGGTGACGGCGAATGCGATCGTGGCAAACCGAATCGAGCCATTCTTTTCACTGATCAGGCCGGGGATTCATACCAGTCCCCGTGAGTACGTGCTGCTGTTCGTTGTGGTGCTCCTGATCGCGGTGGGCGCCTTCCTTGCGGCGCGCCCTCTGCTTCAGAAAGGCGCGGACGGCAAACGGCGATTCCATGCCGTGAACGCGGTCGTCGCCACCCTCCTGGCCATAGTGTTTGTCGCGGTATCGGTCGGTCTGGGATCGGACATATACAGGTGCGATATTCTGCAGATACCGAACTGCGATTAGCGCGAGATCGTCGTGGGCAGTCCCCGGTCCAGCAGGGTGTTGAAGAGTGACGATGTGTTGTTCTTTTTTGTGCCTTGGTGACTTCGTGTCTTCGTGATTGTCGGCAGCGGGACTATTCGTTTGCGCGAACGGGTTTGAAACTGGTGGGTCTGCTGGCGACGGTGGCGCTGCTCGGGCTGCTCTATTGGATTTT
>JANOJK010000862.1:0-3536 GCA_031408165.1 Acidobacteriota bacterium
CGGCTGCGGTGGCTGTCGACCACGTGCTGCCCCAGCCGCTTGCTCAGGAAGACCTTGGATTCGCGGTTGTCGGTCCGGTGCCGGACGAAACGGATCACGTCGAAGTTGAGCTGCGCCAGCGCGGCGCGCATCTCGTAGAACTTGTTCTTCGTCTTGACCAGGATCTCGTCGAAGCCATTTGCCACGCCCCACACTTCCTGCTCTTCGGTCAGCGCGCGGAAGTGCCCCTGCCCGCGCCAGTCGCTGCGCGTGCCGCCGATCCACTGGTACAGCACGCGGCGGTTCTCGAACTCGACGCAATCCTCGAGCTGCGCCACCAGGTCCGCCAGCTTCGGATCCCGCTCGTGAGCCCGCAGCTCGTGCCCCACCTTGAACGACACTGGCACGACCGTGCCCGGATCGTCCGGCAGCGGCGCCTCGGCCATGACGATATGGTGATCGCGGTCCGACAGGCGGTCGATGACCTCCGCCGCGGTCTTCTTGCGTGGGAAATCGAGGAAGAACTCCTCGATGTATTGAATCTCGAGGGCTCCCTGCTGGAGGCCGTACTGCTTGAGGGAATAATCCACGGCGAAACGGCAATGATATCAGGAATTAGGCTAAAGCCTAAAGCCTACTGAGCCCGCAGCGCGACGATGGGATCCACGCGAGTGGCGCGGCGCGCGGGCAGATAGCTGGCGACGAGGGCCACGCCGACGAGGACCGCCGCGACGCCGCCGAAGGTCACAGGATCGGTCGGCGTCACGCTGAACAGCATCTTCGTCATCGTCTGCGACAGCAACAAGGCGGCGATCGTGCCCGCGGCGACGCCCGAGAGCACCAGCATCATCGCCTGGCGGAGGATCAAGCGGACGACGGTGCGCCCGGGGGCGCCGAGCGCCATGCGAATGCCGATCTCCCGCGTGCGCTGCGATACGGCATACGAGAGCACCCCGAAGATGCCGATCGCGGCGAGCAGCAGCGCCACCGCCGCGAAGATCCCGAGCAGCAGCATGTAGAACCGCGGCTGCGAGATCGACTCCGCGATGATCTTCTCGAGCGACCCGATGTTGGACACCGGCAGGTTCGGATCGATTGCGCGGATCTCCTGCCGGACCGCTGCCACGAGTAACTCCGGCGGGGTCGTCGTCTTCATGACGACGGTCATGGACTGCATCGGCCACTGCCGGTACGGCAGGTATATCTGCGGGGCGTGTGGCTCGTTCAGGCCGGCGTCCTTTACGTCTCCGACAATGCCCACGACTTCGCCGCCGGCTTTCGGTTTCCCGGGGCCGCGTCCCCATCCGAGCCTGATCGTCTTCCCGAGCGGCTCCTCGTTGGGGAAATATCGCTGCGCGGCGCTTTCGGTCAGCACCACCACCGGCGGGGTGCCAGGGCGATCGTCCTCCGTAAACCCTCTGCCGCGCTTCAACGGTATGCCGAGCCCGTCGAAGTAGCCCGGCGTCGCGACGCGGACCTGCATCGCCGGCTGCAGCGCCGGGGGAACCGGAGGGCGGCCGGCGACCTCGAAGGAGATATTGAAGTTGGTCCCGCTCAGCGGCAAGGCGGAGACGGCGTCAGCTCCCCGTACGCCCCGCAGGGTGCGCAGGCGCGGGAGCACCTGATCGAAGAAAGCGATCTGGCGCGCATCGTCCTCGTAGCGCGCATCCGGCAGCGACAGCTCGAACGAGAGCGTCTGCGCCGGGTTGAACCCGGGATCGACCGACTGCAGGCGGACGAAGCTGCGCATCAGCAGCCCGGCCCCGGCGAGGAGCATCACCGCCATCGCCATCTCGACGATGACGAGGCTGGCGCGGACACGGGCGCCCCCGCGGCTCGTCACGGCTCCGCGACCCCCTTGCTTCAAGGACCCCGACATCGCGGCCCGGGTCGCGTGAAGCGCGGGGACCAGCCCGAAGACCAGCCCCGTGACGACGGCAATGGCGAGGGTGAACATGATGACGCTCGCGTCGACGGTGACGGCGTCGAGCCGGGGAATCCCCTGCGGCTTCAGCGACGTGAGGAAGGCGACGCCCCAGACGCCGAGCAACAGTCCGACGCCGCCGCCGGCGAGAGAAAGGATGACGCACTCGGTCAGCAGTTGCCGCACCAGCCGGCCGCGCCCGGCGCCGAGCGCGGCGCGGACCGCCATCTCGGACTCGCGTGCCGCGGCGCGGGCCAGCAGCAGGTTGGCCACGTTCGCGCACGCGATGAGCAGAACGAAGCCGACGGCGCCGAGGAGCACGAGCACCGAGCGGCGGATGTCCCCCACCATCGCCTCGTGCAGCGGGTACGTCGTCATCCCGACGCCTTCGTTGGCGTCGGGATACTGGCGCGCGAGGTTGCGGCCCAGGGTCTCGACTTCCGCGGCCGACTGCTCCGGGGTGACGCCCGGCTTCAGCCGCGCGACGACGCGGAGGTACCAAGCGGCGCGCTGCTGCGAGACAAAGCTCTCCGTGTATCGGACGGGCAGCCACGCGTCGCGGCCCGCCGGATACGAGAATCCTTCCGGCATCACGCCGACAACCTCCTTGTCGATGCCGTCGAGCTGAATGCGTTTCCCCACCACGTTCGGATCGCCGCCGAAGCGGCCCTTCCACAGTGCGTGCGACAGCACGACGATGTTGGTCTTCCCCGGCGTGTTCTCGTCGGCGTTGAACGTGCGGCCCAGCGCCGGCCTGACGCGCAGGACGTTGAACAGCGAGGCGCTCACGCCCGCGACATCGAGCCGGACGGGCTCCCCCTGGCCCGTGAGGATGACATCGGCGGTCGACACCGCCGCGGCATTCTCGAACGACTTCGCCGCCCTCGCGACGTCCATGAAGTTCGGGCCGGACATCGCCGCCCGCTCCCCTTCGGTCACGTGGTACACCCCGACCAGGCGCCCCGACTCCGGGTACGGAAGCGGCTCGAGCAGCACACCGTTCACGACGCTGAAGATGGCGCTATTGGCGCCGATGCCCAGCGCCAGCGTGACGACGGCCACGAGCGTGAAACCGGGCGCTTTGAACAGGCGGCGGAGGGCGTACTGGATGTCTTGTCTCATGATGCTTGTCAGGCTTTGGGCTTTAGGCTTTGGGCTTTGGGCTTTAGGTGGCTTTAGGCTTTTAGGCTTTGGGCTTTGGGCTTTGGGAATAGCGACGAGCGTGCCAGACCGAGATGGGTCAGATCGCAGGGGTTTCCTGAGGCTTGGCAGCGAAGGGCGTCCGATTTCGACCCAAGCCCTCCGGATACGAACACCGAAAGCCTAAGGCCCAAAGCCTAAATCCTAAATCCCCCGCCAGCGCGCGTTGACCAAGGCATACAGCGCCTGGTCCTTCGCGACGCCTTGCTTGACGCTGCTGGCGCGCAGGATGGCTTCGCGGGTGTAGCCCGCCTTTTCGAGGACGCGGATGGACCGCGTGTTGTCGGCGAAAGGCAGCGCGAAGACGCGCAGCATGTTGCACGTGGTGAAGGCGTACTCGGACACGAGCTGCACGGCCTCCGACGTGATGCCGCGGCCCCAGAATGGCTCGCCGAGCCAGTAACCGATCTCCGCGGAAAACCTCTCGACGTCC
>JANOJK010000869.1:0-2648 GCA_031408165.1 Acidobacteriota bacterium
CGGCCGCCCGGTCAGGTGACACCTCGCCTGTCCGTACGAGCCGTCGGAGGCCCTGAGTCACTTCAACGTCTGCCAGGTGGGGTGAATGGAACTGGTCCTGGTCCCGGAAAAGACGGGCCTCGACTCTGGAGCCAAGCGGAGTTTGCAGCAGAAACTCGAGCAGGGCCGAAGCGTCGACGACGATCACGCCGACTCGCGCTCCTCCCGGATGACTACCGCGGCCGGCGTCTTCAACGTCACCCGTTTTCGACTGTGGAGTCGCGTCAGCATCTCGTCGCGTGTGGGTCGCGCGGCCAGACGTTCAAGTTCGGCCATGAGGTAATCGGAGAGCGTCTGTCCCGAGTCCGCGGCCCGGACCTTCAGCTTGCGGTGCAGCGCGTCGGGCACATTCCTGATTTGCACCATCTTGGACATGTGATGAGCATGCGTGCATGCTGTCCGCATGTCAAGCCCCATGGGAGGCAGGACATGTGATCAGAACCGCCAGTCGAGGCCAAGGACCGGGAAGAGGCCTTGCTGCTCGCCGAACTGCCGGGTGTTGGTGCGTCGGTTCCAGCTGTAGCTGGCGAAGTTGCGGCGGTTGGTCACGTTCTGCACGCCAAGGAACACGTTGAGCAGCCGCCCGCCTACGGTGAAGGTGCGGTCCGCGCGCAGGTCGACGCGGCCGTAGTCGGGCGCGCGCTCGGCGTTGACGCGCGTGAGGTCGTACACGCCGCGCCGCTGCGCCGTGGATATCGCCTGATCGTAGGGCGTGAACGGCCGGCCCGAAAGAAACGAGAGCCGCGCCGAGAACTCCCACGCCGGCGACAGCCGATAGCCGCCGAGCAGGTTGAACACGAACGGATAATCGAACGAGCCGGGCCTGAGCACGCGGTCGAGGCTCGCGTGCCGAGTACGCGAGAACGACAGGTTGCCCTGGCCATAAAGCTTCGCGGTGAGCCGCTTCTCAACGAAGAACTCCACACCCTCGGAGTAGCCCTCGCCGGCGCTCCGGAGCGGAAACAGGATCTCGCGCACATCGAAGGTGTCGCCAATGTTGGCGAGGGACACGGTGGGCAGGTCGCTCGCCACCGGGTATTTGGTGTAGGTCTTCCGATACGCCTCGGCCGTCACCCGCAGCCCGGCGTTGGGCGTCCAGGCCAGGCCCGTCACGTAGTGGTCGGCGCGCCAGGGCACGAGCGACGTGTTCTGGGGAAACGCCGACACAAAGAGGAACGCCGGCTGCTGGTAGTACGACCCCGCGCTCGCGTTCCAGGACAGCGCGTCGGCAAGGCGCACGTTGACGCCCGCGCGCGGACTGAACCGGGCCTGCGACAGGATGTCGTAGTGATCGACGCGTCCGCCCAGTGTGACGTTCACGCGCGAGGCCACCTGCCTGGAGGCCTGCAGATAGGCGCCGGTCTGGTACGACCGGAAGCGCGTGTCGAGAAAGAACGGGTCGACGCCGGCCACCGGCGAGTACGGCGTGTCGTTGCCGTAGGGCGATTCCGCCGTGTAGTTGATGCGAAACGTCTTGAAGCTGCCGCCGGCCTGCACCCTGTCGAAGAACGGGAGGTGCACGGTGAGGTCGTACTTGATGGTGGTCTCGCCCTCGCGCGAGTCCTCGAAGTAGACCACGGGGCTCTGGGCGATGATGTCCTCGGGTGGCCCATCAGGCGGCACTCCCCGCGCCACCAGATCCTTCACCTGCTGGCCCACCTTGGCCTCGGAGTGGGTGATGCCTAACAGGCCCACGCCGCGCGACCCGAAGGAGCGTTGCCAGTTGAAGCCCGTGGCGCTGCGCCAGCCCTCGTAGCGAATGTCGAAGTTGGCCAGCTCGTCTTCGAGGTCGGTGGATTCGCTGAGGCCGAGGCGTATCTCGTCGATGCCCGCGATGTTGACCATCCAGATGCGGTCCCGGGGCGTGAGGTCGTACACCGCCTTGGCGTTGAACGAATACACCACCGGCACGCCGCCGAACCCCACGTCCTGGGTAAACAGATCCAGGAAGCTTCGCCGCGCCGACACCACCCACGATCCCTTCCCGGCGTTGATCGGCCCTTCGAGAATGGCGCCGGCGCCGGCAAAGCCGAGCGTGGCCCACCCGCCGAACTTCTTGCGATTGCCCTCGCGCTGGGTCACCTGCAGCACGCTCGACGTGCGATTGATGTAGGGCGCGGGGTATCCGCCGGTGAGGAAGGTCACATCCTGCAGCAGCTCGGCATCGAGCAGGCTCACCGTGCCGCCGGCCGAGGCGAAGTTCGCGAAGGCGTTGATGTTGGGAATCTCGACGTTGTCCACCACGAACAGGTTCTCGAGGGGGCTGCCGCCGCGGACGATGATGTCGTTGCGCAAGTCGTTGGTGCCGATCACCACGCCCGGCAGGCCCTGCACGTAGCGCGACACGTCCTGCAGGGCGGCGGCGCTCTTGAGGATCTCGCGGGACTGCACGAGGAAGCCCGAGTTCTTCACCTCTTCAGGCGCCTGAAAGGCAGGCGCGGTCACCGTGATCGCCTGGCCGAAGTTCGCCACCCTGGGCAGCGCAATTTCCACGGTGGCGTCCAGCCCGGCGCGCACGTCCACCGGATCGCTGGTGAACGGCAGGCCCGAGAGCGGCAGGATCTCCAGGCGATAGGCGCCCGCACGCAGCTCGCCGATACGGAAGGCGC
>JANOJK010000884.1:0-2458 GCA_031408165.1 Acidobacteriota bacterium
TGAACAACTGCCAACCTGAAGGCAAAAGGTAGAAGGCAAAAAGCAGAACATGTAGACTTGCGGCGCGATCTCAGTGTCCTGCCTTCTGCCTTGTGCCTTCTGCCTTGGCAGCTTCGCGTTTTTCATCAGCCTGATAGACAGCTTCGTACCTTCGTGTCTTGGTACCTTGATTAATTAGTGTCAACCGTGCCACCGGCGGGCGAGATGTCCTGGCTATTGCCTGGACGCCTCAACCACCCACTGCGGCGGCTCGGGCTCGTCCCTCATGCGCGGCGGGAGCTTCTTCGCGACGCGCCAGCGATGGAGCCACGACGGTCCGTAGGTGGTGACGAGATCGTCCGGGGTCGCGTACGCGGCGTCCTTCATCGCGTCTGCAAGCGTCACCCCACAACGACCACGAAGACAAAGGCCCGGCGAGTCCTGGTGAGCTTGGTGAGCTTCGTGAAGGGCCGTGGCACGTGTCAGCCTCCGAACAGGTTCTTCATGACGAACGTGATGTTCGCCGGGCGTTCCGCCAGCCGCCGCATGTACCACGGGAACCAGTACTCGCCGTAGCTGATGAGGACGCGGATGCGCCGTCCCTCCCTCGCCAGACGCACCTGCTGGTTGCGCTGGATTCCGTACAGCATCGCGAACTCGTATGCCGGCGAAGGCACCTTGTTGTCGTCGATGAATCTCGACACCCGGTCGATGAGCGCCGTGTCGTGCGTCGCGATGTGCACCAGCGTGCCCCTCTTCTGCGCATCGTCTTTCAACAGCCGGCAGCAGAGCGTGTAGAAGTTCTCGTCGGTGTCGGCCTTCTTCGGGTAGGCGATCTCCGGCGTCTCGAGGTAGGCGCCCTTGACGATGCGGATGGCGGGGCCCAGAGGGATGAGGCTCTCGACATCCCTGGAGGTGCGATAGAGATACGCCTGGATCGCGATGCCCACGCCCTTGTAGCGCTCCTTGCTCCTGCGGAACAGTTTCAGCGTGGGGTCGACATACGGAGAGTCCTCCATGTCGATCCAGACAGGGACGTTTCCGAGGCGCTCCGCTTTTTCGCAGATGCGATCGAGGTTGGTCTGGCACTGTCCGGCGTCGAGATCGAGCCCGAGCTGTGTGGGCTTGACCGAAATCTGCGCGTCGAGCCCCGTGGCCTTCACTTTGTCGAGCACGTCGAGATAGTGCTCCGTGACGCGTTCCGCCTCGTCCAGCCGTGTGACCCCCTCGCCGAGGCGGGTAAGGATGGTGCTGATCCCCTGCGGCTTCAGCGCCGCCGCAGCCGGCAGCGCGTCTTCGATCTTCTCGCCGGGCATGAAGGCGGAGACCGAGTTGCGCACGAACGCCCGCTTCGTCGCCTGCTCGCGCAGGAACGGAGAGGTCGACATCGCCAGGAGTACTTTTCGCATCACGGACATGAATTCTCCGGAAACCCCCAGCCTCCAGCCTTCAGCCTCGTTAGAGCACGCTCTTGATCAGTCCGCCGTCAACCTGCACCGTGGCCCCCGTCATGTATGCGGCGGCGTCGGAGAGGATGAACGCGGCGACGCGGCCGTACTCCGGCGCGTCGCCGTAGCGCCCCATCGGGATCGCGCCGATCGATTTGGCCTTCGCCTGCTCCGCCGTGATCCCCTGTTTCTTCGCGGCGATCTCGTCGAGCGACTTCACGCGATCGGTGTCGATACGCCCCGGGATGATCTGGTTGACGCGAATCCGGTCGGCCGCGAGCTCGAGCGCCAGCGTCTTCGACAAGGCGGAGACCGACGCGCGGAGGACGGTGGACAGCCCGAGGTTCGGGATCGGCTCCTTCACCGACGCCGAGGTCGACATCAGGATGGATCCCCCGCCGCGCGCCGTCATCGAGGGGACCGCCGCCCGCACCATCCGCAGCGCGCTGAAGAGCAGCAGGTCCACCGCGTTCTGCCACGCCGCGTCGTCGAACGCAATCGCCCCGCCTGAGGGCGGGCCGCCGCCGTTCGTGAAGAGCAGATCGATGCCGCCGAAGCGCTCGACGGTCTTCCGGGACCAGTCGGCGATCTGATCGCCGCTGCGCACGTCCACGGCCGTCGCAAGCACATCCCCGCCCGCGGACGACAACCGCTTCGCGGCCTCGTCGATCGACGACTGCGTGCTCGACGAGATCGAGACGCTCGCGCCTTCTCGTGCCAGCGCCTCCGCGACCGCGAAGCCGAGCCCGCGGCTGGCGCCCGCGACCATCGCGACCTTGCCCTTCAGACCGAGATCCATTCCATGCCTTTCTGTGCCGTCACCCACGTCAGTACGCGGTCGAGCGCCCGCTTCGTCGGCTCGTCGAGCGCCCCCGCGGGCGCGCGCGTCGCCGCGCTTGCCAGCGCGCCGCGGCGCCGCAGGACTTCCTTCCGGATCGCCATCCCGATGCCTTCCTGGAACTCGAAGCGCATCAGCGGCACGGCGCGGTAGAAGACGTCCGCCGCAGCGTCGTGCTCCCCCGCGTTCCAGT
>JANOJK010001021.1:0-1829 GCA_031408165.1 Acidobacteriota bacterium
GCGCGCTGCGGCGCTCGTTCAAGGGCCTGCGCTGGTTCCCGGTGCGGGAGTCGTGGATCGTCGACGCCCGCTTCGTCCCCTACGACGCGCCGAAGGCGATCACCGTCGCGAACGTGCTGGGAGATTTCGAGCGGCTCACCGTCGCCGGCGACGTCGTCTTCACGGTGAACGGCCAGGAGCAGCGGCTGCAGGCCGCGCAGTCTGGCAGGCGGCTGTGGTTCATCTTCAGCGACGGCCGCAGCGGCCGGGACACCTACCGCATCCGGTTCCTATACGCGGACCCGCCGGGACCCGACGGCCGCGTCACGCTCGACTTCAACCGCGCCTACAACCCGCCCTGCGCCTACAACCCGTACACGACCTGCCCCGTGCCGCCGCCGCAGAACCGCCTGCGCATCGGCATCGATGCAGGGGAGCGTATCTATCGGGGGCACTGAGAGAGGTCGGAGACGGAGACGGGCTCGGGTGACGGAGCGCATGGGACACGCCGACGCCCGGTCGGTCAGATCGGTCGCCTCCCGAGTCCTCCGTCCTGCGACTCCCTACCCGAAGGCGTTTTCGTCGGCGCTCATTCCGTAGATCGCGGGCACCTTCGATCCCGCGGCGCGCAAGTACGCCGCGAGCTGGCCGCGGTGATGGATGGAATGGTTGTTCATCATCGCGAGCCAGGTGCACGCCGGGCCCTTCATGCCGAAGAACTCGACGTTTCTCAGCATGTGCTCGGGCGACATCGACCGCAGCTTCGCCAGGCGGTCGCCGACATGCGTCTCGTGCCACTTCGCGACGGCCGCGGGATCGGTCATCTCCGCGGGCGTCGCCGGGTCGCCGGTCCACTCGAATTTTCCCTGCAGGATCGAGTCGGCGAACCAGACCTCGGCGATCGCGAGGTGCACGGCCAGCTCCCAGGCGCTGCGGGACTTCGGGTCGGGCTTGTAGTCGCGGTTCCCGGTCGGCACCGCCGCCAGGACCTTGCGTGTCGCCGCGCCCTCCCCCTCGATCGTGCCGGTCAGCAGTTGAACGATGGCCGTGGCTTGTTCAGCATTCATGGCGGACTTTCCTCCGGTTGAAGAAGCGGTCAGTTTAGCTTACCCGGGCGGGCCCCTTCCGTCGAATGCGCCGCGAGCCGCGCGGCCACATCGCCCGGGACCTCGAACGCCGTTCGGTGACGCACGCCGCTCGGAAAACCGAGGTCCTTCACCTGGAGTCGTCGGATCTCGAGCAGTGGACGCTCACCGGCGAGCAGCAGCGCGGGCGATCAGCCGTACACGAAAAAGCGGCCACATGGTGGCCGCCAGTCTACTCCGCCGCCACAGCGGCGGAGCAGGGTGGGTTGACGCGAATCAGGCGAGGCGGACGTTTTCGCCGCGGGGACCCTTGGGGCCCTCGCCGCGATCGAACGTGACGGCCTGGCCTTCGCGGAGCTCGTCGAAGTGGGTCTGGGTGCACGCCGAGTTGTGAAAGAAGTACTCGGTGCCCTCATCCGCGAGGATGAAGCCGAAGCCCTTGTCGGAGACGAGACGCTTGATGGTTCCGTTCATGATGTTGTACCTGCCAATAGAGTGGTTGACGAATGTTGCGGCAGGTTGGAGAGGATTTCCCGAAGAAGTCCGCGCGCCTACGACTACCTGTCAGCGCTGGATGTAAGGCTAGGGCTGTTGAGGTCGCAACTGAGGTTCCAGTATACCACGAACGGTGTCGGCCCTCCATCACCCTGGTCCCTGGCTCGTCAGAACGGCCCCTGACCAGGGCCGGCGTGGGAAACAGCAGAGGTCCTGCCCCATCCGGACATGAGCGGCGGGTATCTTGCTATGGAAACCCAGATGGCCTCT
>JANOJK010001165.1:0-2446 GCA_031408165.1 Acidobacteriota bacterium
ACGGTGAATCTCTGGTACGACCGCCCGGTGATGGATGATGTGTTCGTGGGGCTCCCCGGCCGCGAGATGCAGTGGGTGTTCGACAAGCGGCGGGCCTTCGGGGAAGCGGCGTCGCACCTGTCGCTCGTGGCCAGTGGAGCGGACGCGCTGGTAGGCGCCGACAACGCCGCGCTGATCGCGCTCGCGGCGCGCGAGGTGGCGGCGTCCATTCCCGGCGCGCGCGACGCCGTGTTGAAGCGCGGGACCGTGATCCGCGAAAAGCGCGCGACCTTCTCGCTCGCGCCCGGCGAACCGGCGCGGCCCGGCGTGACGACCCCCATCCAGGGCCTCTTCCTCGCGGGTGACTGGATCGACACCGGACTTCCGGGCACAATCGAGAGTGCCGCCGCCGCCGGTCATATGGCCGCCCAATCGGCAATGGGCCATCGCCAATGACCACCCGTCAGTCGCCCATCGGCAGTCGAAAATGAAATCGGTCATCATCCACTACCAGGAGATCGCGCTCAAGGGGAAGAACCGTCCGTGGTTTGTCGCCCGCCTGGTGCGCAACATCCGCGAGTCCACCCGCGACCTCGACATCAGGGAAGTCCGCGTCCTGATGGGCCGCGTCGAGCTGGTGCTCGGTCCCGACGCGACCTGGGAGCAGGTGCGCGGCCGGATCGCGCTCGTGTTCGGCATCGGCAACTTCGCCAGGGCCGGGCGCGCGCCGCTGGACGTCGACGCCATCGCGAAGGAGATCCTCAACGACCTGGGTCCTGAGAATCCCGCCACCTTCCGCGTCTCTGCGAAGCGCGCGGACAAGCGCTTTCCCCTGAGCTCGCCGGAGATCGAGCGCGAGGTCGGCGGGCGGATCAAGGAAGCACGCAACTGGATCGTGAACCTCGGCAATCCGGAGCTCACGATCCGCGTGGAGGCGTTGACCCGTGAGGCGTTCTACTCCTTCGGCACGGTCCGGGGCGCCGGTGGCCTCCCGGTGGGCGCGAGCGGCCGTGTCGCGTGCCTCTTGTCGGGCGGGATCGATTCGCCGGTGGCGGCGTGGCGCATGCTGCGCCGCGGCTGCCGCGTGCTCTTCGTGCACTTCCACAGCTACCCGATCCTGTCGCGCGCATCGCAGGAGAAGGCCAGGGAGCTCGCGAAGCTGCTGACGCGTTTCCAGTACCATTCGCGGCTGTTCCTCGTACCCTTCGGCGAGATCCAGCAGCGCGTCGTCCTTGCCGTCCCCCCGCCGCTGCGGGTCGTCGTCTACCGGCGCCTCATGATGCGGATCGCCGAGCGCATCGCGCGGATGCACCGCGCGCAGGGCCTCGTCACGGGCGATGTGGTCGGCCAGGTCGCATCGCAGACGCTCGAGAACATGGCGACGATCGGCAGCGTCGTGACGATGCCCGTGCTGCGTCCGCTCGTCGGCATGGACAAGGACGAAATCACGGCGGAGGCGCAGCGCCTCGGGAGCTACCCGATCTCGATCATTCCCGACCAGGACTGCTGCACGCTGTTCACGCCCCGCCATCCGGCCACGAAGGCGAAGCCACAGGCGGTCGAGCGCGCCGAGGCGGACCTGCCGCTCGACGAGATCGTGGCCCAGGCGGTCGCCGCCGCCGAGATCGAGCACTTCCGCTTTCCCGATATAAAATGAGCGTTCGTAACGAATTGAGGAGCTGACCGTGAAGATGACACCAGGCAAGCTGGCCGGCATGAAGGCCGTTTCCGATGGGCGCGGCGTGATCGCGGCGGCCGCGATGGACCAGCGCGGATCGCTGCAGAAAGCGCTCGCCAAGGAGCGCGGCGGCACCGTCGACGACAAGGCGCTCGAGGAATTCAAGATCCTCGTGACCGAGGTCCTCACGCAGCACGCGACCGCGATACTCCTCGACCCGGAGTGGGGCATCCCCGCCAGCAAGCGGCGGGCGAAGGGCTCCGGGCTCCTGATGGCCTACGAGAAGACCGGCTACGACGCCGCGACTCCAGGGCGCCTGCCCGACCTGCTGGACCTGTGGTCGGTTCGCCGCATCAAGGAGGTCGGCGCCGACTGCCTCAAGATCCTCCTGTACTACGCCCCGTCGGATCCACAGAAGGTGAACGAGCACAAGCACGCGTGGGTCGAGCGCATCGGCGACGAGTGCCGCGCCAACGACATTCCGTTCTTCCTCGAGGTCATCGGTTACGAGGAAGGGGCCGACGAGAAGGGGCTGGAGTTCGCGAGGAAGAAGCCCGAACTGGTCGCCGCGTACATGCGCGAGTTCACCAAGGACCGCTACGGCGTCGAGGTCCTGAAGGTCGAGGTCCCGATCAACATGAAGTACGTCGAAGGCATGAAGGCCTGCGGCGGAACCAGCGCCTACACGAAGCAGCAGGCGATGGACGCGTTCAGGAAGACGGCGGACGTGTCCACCAAGCCGTTCATCTACTTGTCAGCCGGCGTCAGTAACGCCGAGTTCACCGAGAC
>JANOJK010001045.1:0-12553 GCA_031408165.1 Acidobacteriota bacterium
CTGGTCCTGCTGCGAGCGTCCATCGCCAGAGCGAATGTGACACTTCGCAGTCCGGCCGCATCGACTGCAAGTCCCGTAACTGTGGTTCTGAAGTCGGACACCGGCACGGTTCGCCTGGTGTTGACTGACGATGTCTGGCACACCCAGACCGTGCGATTCAAGAGCTCGATCTGGAGCACGGTGTCAGGCATGCAACGCCTGCAGATCTACGTGAACCCGGTGTTCGTTCCCGACGAGCGCTTCCACAACGGCGACAAGCGCGTGCTGGGCGTTCTGATGCGCGTGCCCGAGCCGTTCTGATCCTGATCAAAAGACTTTGTACCCGGAGATCCGCACCACGTGCGTGCCCCGGCGGCCGTTGTTGTTGACTCCTTGCAGGCCGAACCCCCATTCGGCGGCGACGAGCGTGCCGAACGGGGCGGGCGCCTCGACGGCGGCGCCGAATCCGGTGAAGTTACGGAAGCCGGGACCAAAGCCGGGATCCCTCACCTGTGCGGTATCGGCGAAGCCGTCCAGCCGGAGGACCCGCGCGGCCGTCCACGCGACGGCCGTGCGCAACACTGCGCCGCGGTCGTAGCGGACGAGCGCCGAAGGATACCCGTGCAGACGATTGTCGAAGGTGCCGAACGCGAACCGGCTGAAGCGGTCGAGATCCCGCCCCCCCATCACCGCCGCTTCGATCCGCGTCGTCACCCGCGGTGAGAGCGCCTGCGAGCGCAGGAGGCTCGCGCCGTAGCGCTGGTATGCGGCATGCCGTGGCGCGTACTCGGTTCCGCCCCCCGCCGGCGACGCCGACGCCGGCAGGCCCCATCGCCGCCATCCGATACGGCGCGCATAGCTGCCCCACACCGATCCCAGCCACCCCGCGCGCTGCACGTCGAGGCCGGCGCGCAGCGCGTGCGCGTTCTGGTTGCGCGGGACGGCAAACGCGGGGTCGGTCTCATCCGCCGCGTCGAACTTCGTGTAGTCCCAGTCGTATTCGAGGCGCAGCGCGCTGCGCGGGGTCAGCGGGCGCAGGACCCACACGGCGGCCTGCGCGGGACGCTGGCGGATGTCGAGCGAGTACTGCTCGCGCCCGCCCTCGAACGCGCGGTCGTTGTACGACGTGGCGATCCCGAACGCGCGGCCGGCGACCTGCCACCGCGTGCCGCGGACCGACGGCGCGGAGAAGGCGAGCTGCCCGTAGCTGCCGCCGAAGAAGCCGCTGAACTGGGTGCCCGTGCCAAACAGGTTGAAGTCCACGTAGCTCAGGCCGGCAAACGGCAGCGGCACAGAGATGTTCGGATCGACGATCACCCCGAACGCGAGCGTACGGATTTGATCCGCGCGACCGGCCAGGACCCGCTCCGCGCCCTGCACCGGCGTCGTTCCGCCCTCTGCCTTCGGCCCTTTGCCTTCTGCCTTGAGGTATCGATACCCCTCGGGCGTGTCGCGCAGCATGACGTCGGCGGACGCGTAGGCGGCGGCCACGCGGACCGCGAAGTCCGGCGGATTGACTTCATGGCGATCGATGACGAGGAGCCGGTGGATCGGGGTCCGGACGCTCGCGCCTTCATAGGTCTGGCGCACGCTCGACCGCGCGAGGCGCGAGAGCAGCGCGGCGTCGGCCGTGAAGTCGTCGGTCTGTTCCGACGCGGTGATCGGCCCTTTCAGGCCGGTCTGTGCCGCGGAGACGCGCACCATGCCGAACGTCGCAGCGTCGATCCAGGCGCGCCCCTCGTAGAGAGCCGCCCCGCGATCGCGCGGGGCGAATGCCACGAGGTAGCAGTCTCGCCCGTTCAACGGCTCGCGGGCGACGAGCCGGTACCGGTAGACGTCGGACAGCGTGATGGCCAGCGGCGGCGCGGCGGCCCGCTCGGGCTCGATGATCGGCAGCCGCGGCACCCCGTTGCGCGCGGTGAACAGGACGCCGTTGACACGGATCTCCCGCTGCAGCAGATCGGTCCGTCCCTGGTCCGTGAAGATCGTGGTCTGCGAGGTAATCGTGATGGGGGCGACGAAACCTGGCGCCTCGAACGTCAGCGTGAGCGAGCCGGTCGCGATCGTCGTCTTCACGTCTGCGGCCTGTCGTGCCGCCGCGGCCTGGTGGCGCGCGATGATTTCCTCGATCGAGAGCGGACGCGCGGCCGCGACGTCGACCCCCGCCGCGAAACGATCGCCACCGCCGGAGCGGACGCGGAAAAGAGAGGCCCCGCCGATGTCCATTCGTTCAGTGATCGCCCCGGGCACGTCCGAGGTGACCACCGCCGGCGCGGGACACGCGCGGCTCACCGCCACGAGGTCGAGCGTCTGCGGGTTGAGCAGCGGACTGAGCGGACGGTCCTCGCCGCAGTGGAGGGCGCGGCCCGCGACCGGCACCAGCCCGGCCGGCAGCCAACCCTGGAGCGCAGCCGCGAACCCGAGGATCGCGCGCGCGGCATCGACGTCCGGATCGAGCTGCCAGACGCGCGTCTCTCCTGCAGCGAGCGGCGTCAGGAGATCCTCCGGGGCGCCGATATGCGCGATGGCGGGGAGAAACGCGTCCGCGTAGGACCCCAGTCCCCGCTCGCGCAGGGCCGCGATCATCGCGGGCGCCGCGGCGATCGCCAGGCTCGTCCCGGGATGCCGGCCGCGCGCCATGGTCAGCGCGCGCTTCAACTCGAACGCCGCACGATCGGGGTCCGGTTCGACAGCGTCCACGACCAGGACCGCTCCATCGGCCTCGAGCGAGGGGTCGTCCTGTGTGGGAACGCCGGTGACGTGGAGCCCGGCGGCTCCGCCGCGGCGCCGGATCTCCTCGAAGGCCGCGGCCCAGCCGGCGCGCGGCGTCGCCGGCGCGATCCGGAGCAGCACCCGGGTGCCAGCCAGTTGATTCGGGAGGGCACGAATCGCCTCAGGAGGCAGGCTGAACGATTGGCAGGCAACGCACGGCACGGCGCCCCCCTCCTGCGCTTCCGGGGCCGGCTCACCGCCCCAAGCGGGCCCCCCTAGCCGGCAAATGAGCAAGTAGACGTATACTAGTCGTTTGGCGTGCCTCCGCCTTGGGGTGGCGGCGTAGTGCAGGGCGCTTACCCTGCCGGGATCTGACGTGCGCGTTCTGGCCATTTGTCAGGATGAATTGGTCATCCGGTCGCTCGACGAAGTACTGTTGCCGAGCTTCGAGGTTGACTTCCTTGTCGAAAGCCGTCCTCTTGCCCGGCGTCTCCACGACGCTGGGGTCGAGGTCACGGTGGGGGATCCGAGGCGCGTCGACACGTATCTGAAAGCCGACATCACTCCCACCACCTGTTTCCTGGTCGAAGATTCCGCCAAACGCAGCATCAAGAAGATACTCGACGCGATCCGGGACGCGGGAGGGACGCTCATCTACGTCCTTCATACCGGCAAACGCGGGGCCAACGGAAAGGCCGAGGCGGACGTCGAGGAGCTGACCCACCTCGATTTGCCGGAGCTTATCCGGCCGAGCCTGGTCACCGAGCTCAGCCGATCGATGACCCGGGCCCGCGTCCAGCAGTACCAGCGCTATTTCGCCGACGCCGACCGCGTGCTGATCCTCCTCCACAACGATCCCGACCCCGATGCGCTTGCCAGCGGGCTCGCCCTGCGCAACCTCCTGCGCCGCACGAAAACGACCGCGATCATCGGGGCGATGCAGGGCGTGACGCGGCCGGAGAACCTGCGGATGGCCAATATGCTCGACATCCACGTCGAGCAGATTACCCCCTCGTCGTTCAGCGGCTTCGACCGGATCGCGACCGTGGACGTCCAGCCGCACTATTTCGGCGGCCTTCTCGAGCGCGCCGATCTCGTCATCGACCATCATCCCGAGCATCCCGGATACAGCGCCGTCTACAAGGACATCCGCGCCGACTACGGGTCGACGTCCACGATCCTGACCGAGCACCTGCGCGCCGTGGACGTGAACATCTCCGAGCGCACCGCCACGGCGATGCTCTACGCGATCAAGTCCGACACGCTGTTCTTCGCGCGGCACACCAACCGCGTCGATCTCGAGGCCTTCACGTTCCTGTATCCGCTGGCCGACGCGGCCCTCATCCGGAAGATGGAAGGGGCGGAGATCACTCTCGAGCGGCTGGAATACGTCACCCGGGCCGGCCACGACGGCATCCTGCGGGACCAGGTGTTCACCGCGTTCATCGGGGAGGCGCCGCGCGAGGATTTCATTCCTTACACGGCGGACTTCTTCCTGCAGCTCGAAGACGTCAAGTGGACGATCATCGCCGGGGTCGTCGGAGCGACGCTCGTCGTGTCCGTGCGCAACCTCGGTTACTCACGCAATGCCGGTGAGTTCGTGAAGCGGTGGTTCGCCGACATCGGTTCGGCGGGCGGGCACCGCGCGATGGCGAAGGCCGTGGTCCCCATGGACCGCTTCCGAGGGAAATACGGCGAGCTCGATGGCCCCGCCATCACCGCGCGGCTCGCCGAAATGGCCGACCAGTTCCTGCACGAGGCGGCGGCCGAGAAGAAGCTCACCGCGGCGCGATAGGCTCAGCGGGGGATCAGCGATTCAAGGCTTGATCCAGATCCTCAATCAGGTCCTGCACATCTTCGAGCCCGACCGACAGGCGGGCCATGCTCCGCGTAACTCCCGCCTCGGCCAGTTGACTGTCCGTGTGGCCCCACTGCGACGTCATGACAGGCAGGCTGCAGAGACTTTCGACGCCGCCGAGGCTGGCGGCGCGCTTGAAGAGCTTCAGTCGATCGAAGAACTGCTCGGCGCGTGCCTGCCCGCCGCCGACGTCCACGCACACCATGCCGCCAAATCCCTTCATCTGCCTGGCCGCGAGCGCGTGGTCCGGATGCGACTCGAGGCCGGGGTAGTACACCGCCTCGACGCGCGTCCCCTGCTGTGCTTCCAGCCAGCGCGCGATCGCCAGCCCGTTGGCGTTGTGCCGCTCCATCCGCACGGACAGCGTCTTCATCCCGCGGCCGATCGCGTACGCCGCCTGCGGGTCCACGATGCCCCCCAGCAGCCGCCGGGTCCGGTCGATGTCCTTCATCAGTCGCGCGGGCCCGGCGAGCGCGCCGGCGGTCACGTCGCTGTGCCCGTTGAGATACTTCGTCACGCTGTGCATGACGATGTCGACGCCCATGGCGAGGGGTTGCTGGTTGAGCGGGCTGGCAAAGGTGCTGTCGATGATCGAAATGACGTTGCGGGCCCTGCACGCGGCGGCGGTCGCGGCGATGTCGACGCAGCGGAGCGTGGGGTTGATCGGCGACTCGAACCAGAGCACCTTGGTGCGCTCCCCGATCACGCGCGCGGGCTGCCGCAACTCGTCGAGCGTCACGAAGCGCGCGGTGATGCCGTAGCGCGGGAACAGGTCGGCCAGCAGGTGCAGCGTGCCGCCGTAGATCGCCGCGGTGCACACCACTTCGTCGCCCGACGCGAGCAGCGCCAGGAGCGCCGTGGAGGTCGCCGCCATGCCGCTCGACAGCAGCATCGCCGACTCGGCCCCTTCCACCCGCGCAATCGTCTGCTCCACCGCCATCGTCGTGGGGTTCCCGTACCGCGAGTACAGGAACTTCTTCGATTGCCCCTCGTTGTACGCCTTCACCTCCGCGGCGTTCTCGAAGATGAAGGTGGTCGTCTCGTAAATGGGCGTGGTCAGCGGATCGGCATCACGGTTGGCGCCGGTGCTGCCGTGGATGATGTCAGTTGGTGGGCGCATATGTAATCAACTACCCGAATACCCGATTCACCGATGACCAGGTCACGATTGGACCGTTTCGATCCGTTCGCCGCTGGCGGCGACGACCGGCTCGATGAACTGGTGGTAAGCGTCGGCGTAGCCGCGATCCACGAGCTCCGCGACGGTGTACAGGCGATCCGATCGCTCGTCGTAGGCGCCCGAGAAGTCCAGCGGTCCGAGCGGGTTGTGGGCCGGCCGCACGAGGAACAGGCCCTTGAAGCGCCCCGCGGCCCGCTCGATGGCGTCGCGCAGATCCGCGGCTTCGAACGAGAACAGCTGCTCGGCCGCCCGCCCGCGGAGGTCCGCGCGCCCGGAGTTCAACTCGTGCGGTTTGCCGGGCGGGGGCGTGGACGAGAAGACGATGACCTGCTCCGCCCCGGCATGAGCCACTTCCTCCAGGATCCTCTCGAGCGTGCCCGGCCGATCGCACACGCGGTGGGTCTCGCCGCGCCAGGGGCCCTCTGCCGGGAACCGCAGCAGGTGCGGATCGGTCGCGATCGGCACCGACAGGTTGGCGGCCAGCGCGTCCATGACGTGCTCGCGCCCGACGCCCGTCAAGTCGAACGCCTCAGCGCCCCGGCCGCCGTCGGCCGCGCGCGCGGGCTGGCTGAAGAACCGCTGCCGGTAAGGGGCCGCGAGCAGCGCGAACAGCATGTCGCGGCGCGCATCCATGTCGTGCGCGACGAGGAGCAACTCCCGGAAGCCTGGTTGCCCGAGGTTCTCCGACAGCAGCTCGACGTACCGGCGCCCGAGATCCTGTCGCCCGGGGGGCGCGATCGCGGCGGCGCCGCGGATGAGATTCCAGAGCTCGCCGGCGGCCCGGTTCAGCACGACGGCGTTGGACAAGGGCGCGCCGAGCAGCCGCCAGATCGCGCCGTGCTTGACACGGCGCCGCGCCGGCGCGCGCCACGCGTCGAGCGCCAGGCCCACCGCCAGCGCGCCAAGGGCCACCAGCAGGCAGAATACGATCAGCCCGGGAATGACGGTCGGCAGCGCCGTGGGAGCGAACAACGCATCCAGCGATCGCGCGTACGCGGCGGTGACCGCCGCCGACGCGCTGCGCAGGCCGACGAGGAACAGGATCATGGTGGCCACCGCGGCGACGACACCCAGGCCGAAGAGCGCCAGCGGCACGGCCAGGAGGCCCGCGGCGGCAACGAGCGCCCAGCCGGCCACCCGCAGCGGCGCGCGCCAGCGATAGGCCTGCGCGATGGCCGCGTGCTTCCATAACCCGTCGCGATCCCACAACCGCTGGCCGCCGTCGACCGCGGCGAACATGGCGCCGACCGCCCCGATGCCGCGCCCCGCGACGAGATCGATGCGGACGCCGGCTTCGTGCAGCGCCCGCAGCGCGCCCGCGTGGTACGCCCCCGCCGTGCCGGTGCCGGTCAGGACGAGCGCGGTGCGAAGCCGCGTGGAATAGGGGCGGTCCGGTGAGTCTGAAGTGATCACACGCTATGCCGGGACACGATCATCGCCTCGAGCAGCTAACGAAGCTCCGCCTCAAACCGCCGAGTGCAAAACTCGCTTCATTCGCAAAGGACACGGGCTTTAGAAGATGTCTAGGCGTCGTGGATGGTGGAGAGCTTGAGGAGCTCGAAGCGGCGCTCCGTGCCGTCGGGGCGCGTGACCAGGATGTCGTCCCCTTCTTCCTTGTTCAGGAGCGCGCGGCCGATGGGGGAGGCGGTGGAGATCATCCCGTCTTCGACGTTCGCGTCCTCCGGCATGACGAGCTGGTACACGACGTTCTTCCCGGCCTCGTCCTTGAGCGTGACGGTCGAGCCGAAGCCGACCTTCCCGTGCGGGATCTTGTCCAGGTTCATCAGCTGGATCTGGCTGACCCGCATCTGGAGCATGCTGATCCGCGACTCCACCAGCCGCTGCCGCTCTTTCGCCGCCTGGTACTCGGCGTTCTCCCGCAGGTCGCCCAGCTCGCGCGCGCGCTTGATCTCCCGGGGGAGCTCGGTCTTCAACTCCTTGTCGAGTTGCTGGATCTCGTCCTCGAATTTCTTCAGGAGCCGTGCCTTCACGTCCGGCATGGTAGCAGAAATAGCAGCGCCTGCGGCCGCAAGCGGGCGCCGGAGGGACGTCGCCGAAGGCGACCGCGAGCGCGCAGCGGCCTGCCGCGCCGTAGCTCGCTGGCGCCGGTGAGCGAAGGCGGCAGGTGGGGAATGTCAAAGGGGCCCCACCGAGCGTAGTTTGAATAAAGAATAATAGGCAGGGATGGAACGGATCAGCAGCCGCCAGAACCCGATCGTCAAGCGCTTCCGCGACCTGGCGCGCGCATCGGCCGCGGCGCCGGCGGGCCACGCCGTCGATGTGCTGCTCGACGGCGCGCATCTCCTGCAGGAAGCGCTCGCGTGCGACGTTATCGTGGAAACCGCGGCGTTCTCCGACCGCCACATCAGCGACGAGCTCTCCGGAACCGCCGGACTCGCCACAGAGGTGAAGAAGCGCGGCGGCCGCGTGGTCGTCGTGAGCGATCAGGTCCTGGCGGCGATGAGTCCCGTGCAGCATCCGTCCGGCGTGGTCGCGATCGCGCGTGCCCCTGCCGCCGACGTCGGTGTCGTGATGGCGGCCGTCTCCGATCTGCCGCTGGTGCTCGTCCTCGCGGGCCTCCAGGATCCCGGGAATGTCGGAGCGATCGTCCGCGCCGCCGCGGCGTTCGGCGCCTCCGGGGTCGTCGCGATCGAAGGATCCGCGAATCCCTTCGGCTGGAAAGCT
Organism: Acidobacteriota bacterium; assembly: GCA_031408165.1. Taxonomy (GTDB): domain Bacteria; phylum Acidobacteriota; class Vicinamibacteria; order Vicinamibacterales; family 2-12-FULL-66-21; genus JAICSD01. The sequence continues at coordinate 8,415 of JANOJK010001045.1, forward strand.
CTGCGCGGCGCGATGGGCGGCACGTTCCGCCTGCCGATCGCCGCCCGCGGCTCCCTCTCGGACGTGGTCGCGTCGGCGGCAACGCTCGGCGTGCGGCTGGTCGCCGCCCTCCCGCGCGGCGGGACGCCGCTGCCCGAACTCGACCTCCGCGAGCCGACCGCGATTGTCCTCGGTGGAGAAGGGGCGGGGGTGCCGCACGCGACGATGGCCGCGGTGCACGAGACGGTGACGATCCCGATGCAGGCGCCGGTCGAGTCGCTCAACGTCGCGATCGCGGCCGCGCTCATTCTTTACGAGGCGACGCGCCAGCGCGCGCCTTCGGTCCCGCGTCGCGCGCGTGCGGCGGTCCAGGCCAGGACGGCGGGCACGATCTGATGTATCTGTTCGGCGACGACGAAGGGCCTGCCCGTCCCGCGGACCCTGACACGTTCGATCCCGGCGCGCCGCTCGCCGAGCGCATGCGCCCTCGAACCCTCGACGACATCGTCGGGCAGGACGCGCTCCTCGCGCCGGGCCGCCCGCTGCGTGCGGCGATCGAGCACGACCGGCTGCGGTCCATCATCCTCTGGGGGCCGCCTGGCACCGGAAAGACGACGCTGGCCCGCGTGATCGCGCGCGCGACGCGCGCGCACTTCATCGCCTTCAGCGCGGTGATGTCCGGCATCAAGGAGATCCGCGAGGTCATGACCGAGGCGGAACAGGCGCGCCGCCGATCCGGCGGCCGGACGATCCTGTTCATCGACGAGATCCACCGGTTCAACAAAGCGCAGCAGGACGCCTTCCTGCCGCGGGTCGAGTCCGGCGTCATCGTGCTCATCGGTGCGACGACGGAGAACCCGTCGTTCGAGGTCAACTCGGCGCTCCTGTCGCGGTCGAAGGTGTACGTCCTGAAGCCGCTCACGATCCCGGCGGTCGCGGTGATCCTGCGGCGTGCGCTGACTGATTCGGAGCGCGGCCTCGGCGCGCTGCAGATCGCGGCGCCCGACGAAGCCCTCACGGCGATCGCGCGGTATGCGAACGGCGACGCGCGCATCGCGCTCAACATGCTGGAAATGGCGGCGAGCGCGGCGGGCGGCCACGCCATCGACCTGGCGCTGGTGGCGGACCTGGCGCAGAACCGCGCTCTGCTGTACGACAAGACGGGCGAGGAGCACTACAACCTCATATCCGCGCTTCACAAGTCCATGCGCAACAGCGATCCCGATGCGTCGGTCTACTGGCTCGCGCGGATGGTGGAATCGGGCGAGGACCCGCTGTACATCGCGCGGCGGCTGGTGCGCTTCGCGTCCGAGGACGTCGGCATTGCCGATCCGCAGGCCCTCGCGATCACCGTCGCCGCGAAGGACGCCGTCCACTTCATGGGGATGCCCGAGGGGAACACGGCGCTGGCGCAGGCCGCCATCTACCTCGCGACCGCGCCGAAGAGCAACGCCGTCTACAAGGCGTACACCCAGGCGGCAGAGGCGGCGGCGCAGGAGATTGCGGAACCGGTGCCGCTGCACCTCCGCAACGCGTCGACGAAGCTGATGAAGTCGCTGGAGTACGGGAAGGACTACAAATACGCCCACGACGAGGCGGAGGGCATCGCGGCCGACATGGAGTGCCTGCCGCCGGCGCACAAGGATCGGAAGTTCTACCAGCCGACCGATCGCGGGTTCGAAGCGGAGGTCAGGCGGCGGCTGGCGGCGTGGAACAGGTGGCGTTGACGTCGCTTACCCCAACTCGAGGATGTCCCGGTGGTCAGCAACGATACGGTCTTCGACGGCCAGCAGTGTGACAGACACGAGCAGCGCGGCATCGCAGTCTGCATGTAGTAGGTGCTGGTGAAGCCACACAGCCGGCACGGGCGCACGCGAGACATTCGTCGGGCACTCTCGGTGGCGATCGACGTGTTAATACTTGTCGCCATCTCTGTTGTTGTGTTTGTGGCGCTGACTGGCGGCACTGTGTTTACCTTAAGTGGTGCCTCGGTCAGTGTGAAGACAACAGGCAATCCCGTCACGTTCGCGGCGTTTCTTGGATGTCTTCGGTACTTCTGCTTTCAATCCATACCGCTTTTCGGTGTTGTGAACTGGACGCCCGCGCGCCTCGATGAGATTGGTGCAGTCGTGTTGGCTCGCCTCAGCGTCGAGGCGGACAACGTCCGCACGCATGCCGGAGCCGTTCTCAGTGTCACACTTGTCATCTCAACGATTCTGCGTCTTCTGAACGCATGGGCGCATCCTGGCTTTACGACTGGTGATGATGTCGAGATTCACGAGATGACGCTTGGTCGACTGTTTGGTGAGTCGTGGGATATATGGAACTTACGCAGTGCACTCTACCCCATGGGGTTTGTGTATCCCTTGCAGGCTCTGGCATCTTTGGTGGTGGGTCACGACGTGCACTGGTTGGTGTTCGCGGGCCGCCTGGGGGTCGTTGCGTTTGGCACCATTACTGTCTGGTTGGTGTATCGCGTGACTCTGCGGCTGACGAATAACTACGCTACTGCGCTCGTGGGGGCGACTCTTCTCGCCACAAGTCGTCTGCATCTTTGGTTTGGCAGCAGCGAATTGCCCCGTCCAGTTGCCTCTGCCTTTGTACTGGCCGCGTTCTGGGCCTTAATCTCAGGGCGTGGCGCCGTCCGCGCCGCCATGGCCGGCACCTTTCTGGGCTTTGGTGGCGCCTTGCGCTTTGGCGAGTTCGTATTCTTTGCTCCGGCGTTACTCCATCTCGCAGTCGAGCGTCGCTGGCGCGACGCCCTCGTCATGGGCACGGCCGGTTTGGTTACCGGCGGTGTATGTCTTGGGTTCGCGGACTGGCTTTACTGGGGCCAACCGTTCTTCAGCTTGACCAACGCGGTGGATTACACGCTTATCCAGCGCGCTTCATCGCGGGGGTTTCAGCCACCGTGGTATTACCTGATCAATGCGACTGACTGGACGAATGTTGTGTTGTTGTTCTTGGGCATGGCTGCAATCGTGATGGCAGATCGGCGCATAGCGCTCTGGATCTGGACTCCAGTCGTTCTATTGAGTCTGCTTCCGCACAAGGAGGCTCGGTATGTAATCGCGGTCCTTCCATTCTTGTGCATCGGTGTCGCTCTGGTCCTCCGCAATTCCGCCGCATTCACAACGCGCCGTCGCAGGACATTCGCTGTCTTCGCGGTCGTTGTCGCGGTGCTGTTCGAGCTCAGTAGCTGGCGTTTTCGTAGGTCGGATGACGCGGTCGTGCTTGCTCAGAGGATTAACAACTTGCGGCCGGCAGGGGTGGCAGTGCAGCAGTTTTGGCGGCTTGGTGGTCGATTGTACCTTGACAAAGTGAACGGCCCGCTGGTCGAGATTCTCGAGCCCGTTGATCCGGATCAAGTTCTTCGTCACAAGGTGCAGGTCGTTGTACTCTTGCGCCGCTTTGCTGCCCAACAGGTGCGTGATGACCTGATGCATCGCGGGTACGTGCTGTCTGAACAGCTAAGTACAGTGCAGTACGCGACGTTCGTGCACCCGTGACGCCCGTGGAGTGCATCAGCAGGACCAGGAGGTCGCGTTGGAACGGGACCGAGGGGGCGGAGGTAAATCGCTCGACTGCCGGTCTCCGAACGCTACTTAAGCGACAATGGCTGCGAGTTCGCTCGCAAATGTCGCCAGCGGGATCGGCCCTCGCTTCACTTGGATGGCACTATTGTTCTTTGAGACCTGCTGCGAGAGACCATTTCCCAGTAAGAACGCCTGGCCGCCGAACGCCGGTTCGTACTCGCCGGTAGCCTGCTTCATCAGGAACCTCTCCGAGGTCCCGCGCCGCCTGGCCGAGTGGCGCACCGGCCCAAGGCCCAAAACCTAAGGCCTAAAGCCTAAAGCCCAAAGCCCAAAGCCTAATTGAGGAACTCGACCTTCCGGAACATCTCGCTGCGCATCGGGAGGATGAACGAGAACCGGTAGTCCCCCTGCATCCGGCCGATCGGGATTCCCACCAGCTGCCCGTCGCCGTTCAGCACGCCACCGCCGGACACGCCGGGATGGCCGTCGGTCAGACAGGTCACCAGGTTGTTCGGCGTCCGCTGGCCGACGTTACCGGTCGAGAGGATGATGCCCTTCGAGTAGTCGTTGCCGAGCCGGAAGATCGGTTCGGCGAAGTCGAAGGCGTAGGTGAGGTTGACGTCG
>JANOJK010001061.1:0-3110 GCA_031408165.1 Acidobacteriota bacterium
GAAGGGCGGCGAGCAGGTCTTCCCGCACACGCACCCGACGCACGAGTTCGACCGCAAGCCGTACATCTACAGGACGACCGATTTCGGCGCGAGCTGGACGAAGATCACCGGCAACATTCCGACCGGGCATCCGCTGGACTACGTACTGTCGATGTCGGGCAACCCCAACCGGAAGGGCATGCTGTTTGCCGGCACGGGCCGCGCGTTCTACTTCTCGCTCGACGAGGGGGGCACGTGGACGCAGTTCAGGACCGGGCTACCACCCGCCCCGGTGAGCTGGATCACCGTGGAACCGCGGTTCCATGACGTCGTCGTCTCGACCTACGGCCGCGGGCTCTACATCCTCCCGAACATCACGCTCCTCGAGCAGACCGGGTCGCCGCTGCCCCCTGCGCCCGGGACGACGAAGCTGTACGAGCCGGCGCCGATCATCCGCCAGGCCCGCGGCGTGTTCCAGCAGGCCAATCGTCCGCACTTCCAGCTGGCGCTCGCGACCGCCCCCTCGGGCCCGGTGAAGATGGAAATCCTCGACGCCTCCGGCAAGGTCGTCAAGACGCAGATGGTCACGGCGAGGGCCGGGCTCAACGGGATCAACTGGGACCTGCTGCTCGAGGCGCCGAAGCTCGTCGAGCTGCGGACGACCCCGCCCGACAACCCGCACATCTGGGAAGAGGAGCGGTTCAAGGACGCGCAGGTCCGCCGGATCACGCACTGGGGCATCACGCCATCGACCGGTATCCCGATGGCGGCGCCGGGGAAGTACCGGGTCCGCCTGACGGTCGATGGTACCGCGCACACGCAGGCGTTCGACGTCATCAAGGACCCCGCGATCGCGTCCTCGGACGAGGATCTTCAGACCTCCACGGCGACGCAGATGCGGATCCGCGACGATCTGACGCAGACCTCAGAAATGGTCAACACGATGGAGCTCTGGCGGAAGCAGATCGAGGACCAGGTCGCGAAGAACGCCGCGAAGCCGGCGATCGTGAAGTCACTGAAGGACCTCGACGCGGCGATCTGGGCGGTCGAGAACAAGCTCGTCTCCCGCTCCGAGATCCACAGCGACGACAAATATTTCCCGGAGGCCTACAAGGTCTACATGAACCTGATCTGGCTGAGCGGCGGGGTCGGCCAGGGCGCCAGCGACGAGGCCGGCAGCATCGACTACAAGCCGACCGACACGCAGATGCAGGTGCTCGACGTGATCGAGAAGGAGCTGGCGTCGGCGAAGGCCAGCTTCGACAAGCTGCAGGCGGCCGACATCCCCGCGTTCAACAAGGCGATGGCGGGGAAGGTCCCGGCGATTCAGTAATCGGGGAGGATTCTTCATAGAACTTCCGGACCGCCGCGATCTCCTGGTTGCGGCGGTCGGCGTCCCACCCGAGCTCCTCCGCGGCGATTGCGGCAATGGCCTCCACGACAGCGGGTCCCGGATTTCCCGCCGAGCCGAGCTCGCTGCGGCGGATGACGATGTCCGCGGCCGTGCAGGCCATCTCGTCACGAATGGCGTGAATCACTTCGGCGCCGACGTTGGGCCGGCCCGGCACGAGGGGCATGCGCCAGGCGCTGCGCTCCGCCATCAGGCGGACGATCGCGGCGGAGCGGTCGCCGTAGATGGCGTTGAGATGACTGACGATCGGCGGCGCCAGCTCCAGGCCGACGGCGCGCGCGGTTTCGATGGTCAGTGCTTCGTGGTCCGAGATTCCCGCGCCCGGCAGAATCGCGGTGTCGGTGTCGGTCCGCCGCGTGGAGACGCGTAACCGCTTCGCCGCGGCGGCGGCCGCGCGGGCGCCCACCGCGCGGGCCGTGGTGTATTTGACCCCGATGACGGTCAGCGCGCCCGGAGCGCCGTCCCTGGCGTGATCCCGGATCTCCGGCGAGCTGAGGAGCTCGACGCGGCCGCTCCTGGCTCGCCGGGCGGGCACGAGTCCCCGGTGCACCAGCCTCACGTCGGCGCGCGAGAGGTGGAGGAGCGGGAAGGCGGCATTCGCGTCGGCGATGAACGCGTCGAGGTCCGCGGCGGTCACGGCGAGGTCCGAAGGCTGCACGAAGTGCTCGCCGTGCGCGGTGCCGACGAGCGCGCGGCCCTGCCACGGGACGAGCGTCAGCATCCGTCCGCTCGACCCGGGAGCGGCGAGCGCCATGTCGCTCGCCGGCTTCGACGTGACGAGGTTCATCGCGCGGACCAGCGGCACCTCGCGGGTGACGCCGAACATCTGCATCACGTCCGCCACGCGGGCCCCGGCGGCGTTGATCGTCAGCTTCGCGCGGACGTCGAGCTCCGCGCCGGTCAGGACATCACGGACGCGCATGCCGGCGGTCTGTCCGGCGTTCTTCAACGCGGAGACGGCCTCGGCGTAATTCACGAGCCGCGCGCCGCGCGCATCTGCGCCTTCCGCGAACGCAATCGCCAGGCGGTTGGTATGGACGATCTGGTAGTCATACCAGTTCGCCCCGCCGGTGAGGCCGTCAGGCCTGATACCGGCAAAGAGTTTCAGCGTGGCGGCGCGCGACGTCAATCGCGCCGGCGGCAGGTGCAGCTCCCCCTCGAGTCCGCGGTTGCGGTGCCGCCCGAGCCAGCGGTCGAGGCGGAACGCCGCGCGGAGCGCCAGCCGGTTCTTCAGCCACGAGCGGTAGGTGCCGATGATGAAGGGGAGCGGCCGCAACAGCCGCGGCGCGATCCGCGCGAGGGCGCGGCGCTCGCGGATCGACTCACGCGCGTGATCGAGGCGTCCGGACTGCAGCGATCGCAGCCCGCCGTGCGCGGTGCGCTGGTGATTGAAGGATGTCGCCGCCGCGAAGTCGCGGGCCTCGACGAGCGCCACCGTCAACCCGCGCGCCGACGCGTCGAGCGCCGTCGCGAGGCCGTGGATGCCCCCGCCGACGACGAGCACGTCGAACGTGGTTTTGTCGAGAGCCTCGAAGTCACGCGCCCGCATGTCGGGAATCATCTTATAGTAGGGACCTGTCACGGCGGACGCGCTCGTCGCAAAGGCCACAATGATCACGAAGATCACAAAAGCCTTGGTGATCCTCGTGGTCTTCGTGACCTTTGTGAACAGGCCGTGGGCCGTGACGGGTGTGCATGTCTGACAACGCGAGAGTCCGTG
>JANOJK010001086.1:0-2167 GCA_031408165.1 Acidobacteriota bacterium
GGTCGCTCCCGCGACGAGCACGGTGTTGCCGCCGACGTACGAGATGAGGGGTGTGATGTCGAAGTTGTCCCAGTCGTTGTCAGCGCCGCCGAAGAGGGTGGAGTACAGGAGCTGCGCGGCGTTGCCGCTGAGGCGCGCGACGAAGCCGTCGTTGCCACCCGCGTGTGTGCGGTCGAACGCGCCGCGCGTCGTGACGAACGCCGTCCGGTCGGTCCGGCCCGCGAGGATGACATCGCCCGAGGCGCTGATGGCGATGTCCCTCACGACCTCTCCCGCGCCCTCGAACCCGCTCGTGCCGAAGTACGTGGACCAGACACGGGTGCCCCCGCCCGTCGCGGGGAAGGTGAATCGCGCGACCATCCCTGCCTGCGATGGGAAGAGTGGAGAAAACGGGGGATTGACCGGCTTGATGACGCCCGCGGTCGTGGGAAAGTTGTCGGACCAGCTGTGGCCTGCAATCGTCACCTGCGTCGAGTCGGTTGGATCGAACGCCACCGCCACCGCGTTGTCTTCACTCAGCCCGCCCATCAGCGTGGCGTACTTCAGATCGGCCGCGCCCGCGCCATCGAGCTTGAGGCGCGCAAGAGCGACGTCCTGTCCGCCGTTCCACGACGAGTCGAATGCGCCCGAGGTCGAGACGAACACCTGCGCGTTGTTCCCTGTCACCCAGCCCGTCGCGTTGACGAAACCGAGAGGGTCCACCGCGATATCTTCGAGGACGTCGAGCGAGGGGCCGCCGATGAAAGTGCCGTAGGTCAACGCGGACAGGTCGGCCGACAGGCGCGCGATGAACATGTCCCCGTGCGCGCCGCCGTCAGCCGACGCGTTCGGGACGTTGTACGTCCGATCGAACGCGCCCGCCGTCGTCGGGAAGTCGTGTGACGTCGTGTTGCCGCCGGCGATGATCGAGCCGTCCGGCGCGAACGCTACCGCCACGACGGAATCGGTGAACACACCACCGAGGAAAGTCGACGAGGTCAGCACGCCGGCGGCGTTGAGCCGCGTCACGAAGCCGTCACTCGAATCTCCGTCGCGCACGCGATCGAACGCGCCCGTCGTCGTGGGATAGTCGGCCGCGTAGGCCTCCCCCCCGACGACCACGTCGCCCGCGGCATCGACGGCGAGGCCACGATAGACGATGTGCGAGTGCCAGCCGCCGAAGAACGTTGCGTACTTGAGCGCCGTGCCGGCGGCGTTGAGGCGCAGCACCGCTACGCTGTTGTTGACGCCAGGGCTGCCCGAGCCGGGCAGCGTCGGGTAGTCGGCCGACGCGGGCCAACCGGCCACGATGACATCTCCGGTGCCGTCGCGCACGGCGGCAACGCCTCCGATGGGATCGGGTCCGGACCCGCCGAGAAATGTCGACCACTCGAGGCCCGGATCGATCACGAGCGGCAAGGCCTCGTCCCGCACCGGAACCTCGAAACCGTATCGGGTGTCGTCGATGATCCGGAACCGGCTGGCCACATCGCGGGTCGCGCCTGACGGCAGCACTTCCATCGTGCGCGGAGGTGTCTGACGAAGCGGACCCTCGGCCGTGTGCAGCAACAATGCGCCGGCGTGGGTCATCTCGAGGCGGGAGACGCCATCGGCGCGCATCACGATGCGCGACAGATCCGCGCGTGGCGAGAGGAGCAGATCGTACTCGAAGAGACCGCCCTGCTCGCGCACGCGGACGTCGACGCCGGCATAGACGTTCTTGTACATCACGGCGCCGTAGGCCGGCACGCCGGTTCGCCAGGAGGAGGCGTCGCTGCCCATGAAGTAGTTGTAGACGCCGGGCTGCTGTCCCTCGCCCGCAAGCCTCACATCCCTGGAGGCGCCTTCGAAGATGAGTGCCAGGTGGGTCGGCGTCTTCCCGAGTTGCAGGCGGATGGCCCCGGGCTCGAGGGTGGCCGTGACCTGCCCTTGCCGCGCGACAAATCGCGCATCGGTGTGCCACTGGCCGCGGTTCTCGACAAAGTGCACGGGGAGCCCGGGACGCGGGCGCGCCGTCGTTTCAACTCCTGTCTCGGCGGCGTCGAAGCCTGGCGTCATAGCCGCTCCCGCGACCAGCAGAAGAGACAGGGACAGTCGGCGCGCGGCGATCTGCATGAAGCACTCCTCGAGAAGTGTGGCGGGCAACCGGAGGCGCCAGGGCAATCAGGGTGCCGGGCGGCAGGGAACT
>JANOJK010001164.1:0-2143 GCA_031408165.1 Acidobacteriota bacterium
AAGGTGTTCAACTCCTCCTGGATGGTGATTTCGTCCTCGGTGCCCGGCTTGAACCGTCCGCCGATGCTCACATAGAGCCCTTCGGTGTTCTCGCGGAACACGACGAAATTTACGTCCTTCGGCCCGCGGTTCTTCAGGGGACAGAGTCGCGCGTCGAGCAGCTTCACGGGACGGTAGTTGACGTAGAGATCCAGCTCGAAACGGGTGCCGAGCAGGATGTCGCGCGCGTGACGATTGTCCGGTGTGCGCGGGTCGCCGAGCGCGCCGATGAAGATCGCGTCGAAGCCGCGGAGCAGGTCGTAGCCGTCTGATGGAATGGTGATACCGGTCTCGAGGAAGTAGTCCGCGCCCCATGGCAGGTGCTCGAGCTCGAAGGTCCGGCCGAACACCTCGCCGACGCGCGTGAGCACCTTCATGGCTTCGGCGGTGACGTCCTTGCCGATTCCGTCGCCGGCGATGATGGCGAGATTCATAACGTCCAAACGGCTTCAACACGAAGGCACGAAGACACCAAGGCACAAAGATCACAACCAATTCTTCGTGTCTTCGTGTCTTCGAGCCTTCGGGGATGCCGTCTCACCGTAACCGTCAGCACAACTCAATCCCCATGGCCATCCCCATGCCTCCGGACACGCACAAAGTCGCGAGCCCTCGGCGCGCCTTTCTTCTCATCATCTCGTACAGCAGTGTGACGATGATGCGCGTGCCGGTGCAGCCGATCGGATGGCCGAGCGCGATGGCGCCGCCGTTGACGTTCAGCTTCTCCATCGGAATGGGCAGGTCCTTCAGGACCGCAAGCACCTGTGCGGCGAATGCCTCGTTCAGTTCCACCAGGTCGAAGTCCTCGAGGGACAGTCCGGTCTTCTGCAGCAGCCTGGTCACCGCGGGCACGGGCCCGATGCCCATCAGGCGCGGATCGACGCCGGCGCTCGCCCACCCGATCACGCGCGCGAGCGGGGTCACGCCGCGGGCCTTCGCCGCCGCCGCGCTCATGATGACGACCGCCGCGCCGCCGTCGGTCACGCCCGAGGCAGCGCCCGCGGTGATGATCCCCGGCGCCCCCTCGACCGTGCCGAATGCGAGGGGCAGCTTCCGCAGGCTCTCGATGGTCGTTCCCGCGCGTGGATGCTCGTCGGCATCGAGCGTGTGGGTCTTCCCCCTGGCGTCCGTGACCGTGACCGGCGTAATCTCGTCGCGGAACCGGCCAGCTGCAATCGCGCGCTCCGTCCGCTGCTGCGACGCGAGCGCGTATGCGTCGGACGCCTCGCGCGTGATGCCGTATTGCCGCGCGAGCACTTCCACCGTCTCCCCCATGACCATGCCGCAGACCGAGCACGTGAAGCCGTCGCGATACATGGCGTCGACGAGGGTGAAGTTCCCCATCTTGTGCCCCCACCGCGCGTCCTCGGCATCGATCAGGTAGGGCATGCGGCTCATCGATTCGATGCCGCCGGCGACGACGACGTCTGCGTCGCCGAGCATGATCGACTGCGCGCCGGTGGCGATCGTCTGCATGCCGGATGCGCAGGCCTTGTTGATCGTCTGCGCGGGAACGGTGTCCGGGATGCCGGCGCGGATGCCGACCTGGCGCGCGGGGTTCGGGCCGGAGCCGGCCTGGCGGCCGTGACCGATGAGGACTTCGTCCACGACATCGGCGGGGATCCCGCCGCGGACCATCGCGGCCACGGCAGCGACCGCCCCCAAGTCCGCCGGATGAACGCTACGGAGCGCCCCCCCATATCGGCCGATCGGCGTGCGGGCGGCGCCCACAATCACGACGCCCGGCAGAGGCAACACCCCCTGATTGTAGCCGCAGCCTCACGCCAAAGCGCTTCCAGCTGATCCAATGCCCCGGAGAATGTATCCAACCATCGAGATTCTTCATTACCCTGCTAAACTGATGGTGGGACGAAACTCCTTCAAACAGGGCTGTTTACCCGTTGAGCAGGGATGGGCACGAGGTGTGCGTACCATCGCTTTGTTCGTCATAGCCACAGATCCCGGAAGTGCGTTCCAGGGCCCAGGGCTATCGGTCGTCTCATACCAGGAGGATGGATTTCATGCGTTTACGTAGTTTCGCGGCGTTATTCGCGATAACGCTGTTTGCCTGGCCGGCCGCGGCCCAGGAACAGCGCGGCTCGAT
>JANOJK010001171.1:0-2689 GCA_031408165.1 Acidobacteriota bacterium
GACTTCGTGTTTTCGGACGCCGACAAGGAGTGGTACAAGAATTACCTTGTCGCGGTCTGGCCGAAGATGACGCCCGGAGGTTGCTTTACGGCCCACAACGTCTCCGGCCGCGGCGCTGGAGGGGGCATCCGCGACTTCCTCGATCATCTCAAGACACTGCCGGATGCGGTCACGACGGTTGACACGTCTAGCCGCGCGGGTCTGTCAGTCAGCTGCAAGAGGTGAGCGGGAGGCGAACCCGCCAGAAGAAATTCTGATCTCGCCCGGTCGACAGGGTCACGTCACGGTTACGTCACAGTCCAGGCGGGCTTGAAGCAGCAACGCGTTCAGGCGTGTCGCGTCAGGCAGTCTTCGTCCGAACGACCAGGTCAACGTCACAGTTGAGCACTTGCAGCAGGGTGAGCAGCTGATCAACAGACTTGCGATAGTTCGTCTGATCGAGCAGACGATACAGCTGCGCCGCCGACGTTCCCATCCGGCGCACGATCTCGCGCTTCGAAAGCGGGCTCTCCGCGACCCGCTTCTGCGCTTCGAGCGTCAATCGGTACAACAGGAGATCGCGGAGGTAGGTCGGGTCCTGGTTGTACTCGAGCACCTGCTCGACGTGCACTGTCCCAGTGCGGCCGGAGTGGAGCAGGTAGGTAAACGCCTCGCGGCCAGCCTCCGCGTCAACGGAGAGCTCCGTGACCGGGTCTTCGGTTGTGGGTGCCGGCGTCGCCTTCGAGAAGGGGAACACGAGCGTCTTCGTCGAGGTGCCCACCTCGAAGACCTTCTTCCGATTGTTGTGCCTGACCGAGCGGATCTTCACAACAGGCCCTCAGCTTCCAGCTCGCGGATCAGCTCAAGAATGCGCCGCGTCGCCGCGCCCTTCATCGCTTTCTGGTTGTCCAAATCCCATTTCACGATTAGCCTGCCGTCGCGATAAACATGCACATGCCGCGGCGGGTGATCGCCTTTCCACGTGATGAAGACGTACCCGCCCCGCCGATACCTGCCCACCGAACCAAGATGTTACCATATGAGGTAACATTTCATGGGTGGCCGGTGAGCCATCTGCGCGCGAACCGCAGCGAGGACAAGGATTTGCCCATGTCCTGGATCAAGCCGCACGGCAAGGGTCGGGTGGTCTACACCGCGTTGGGCCACTACGACTACGCGTTCTGGAATCAGAAACTGCTGGAGCACATGCTGGCGGGTATTCAGTACGCGCTCGGCGATCTGCCAGCCGCCGATACGCCAAATCTGGGGGTGAAGGTCCCATGATCACCCGACGCAGGTTTCTCGGCGCCATCGCTGCCTCGTCGATCGCGCCGCGATTGACACGGGCAGGATCCTCGTCAGGCGATCGCAGCGAGCAGACGGGCGAGTGGGGCTCGCCGGTCTTCGATTTCCATTTCCATATGCGCGGACAGCCCGCGGCCAATCTCGCCCACCTCGATGGCGCGGGGATCGCGAAGGCGAACCTGCTGACCCGCGCGACGGCAGCCGGACAGGTCGCCGCCGTCCAGGCGGCCGCACCCGGTCGATTCACGTGGTTTGTCAGCGCTGATGTCGCTGAGCCGGCCGGCCTGGAGGCCCTTACCCAGGCGGTCAGGAGTGGCGCAAGGGGCTTCGGCGAGATCAAGCTGCACTACCCGACCGATGGTGACGAGTTCCGGCGCGCGTACACCCTCGCCGCCGAGCTGAAGGTGCCGATCCTGATTCACTTCCAGGAGGTCGATCACTTCAAGAACGAGGGCACCTGGAGCCCGGGGTTCGCCACGCGGTTCGAATCGGTCTTGAAGTCATTTCCACAGACGACGTTCATCGGCCACGCCGACGCATTCTGGGCAAACGTGAGCGCCGACTACCGCAATGAGGCGGCGTATCCGGCGGGGCCGATCGTCCGCGGCGGCATCACCGATCGGCTGCTCGGCACCTATCCGAATCTCTACGGTGACCTGTCGGCTAACTCGGGCAACAACATGTTGTCGCGCGACGCCGCGTTCACGCGCGACTTCCTGACCAGACACCAGGACAAACTGCTGTTCGGGAGTGACTGCGGGTGCGCCGACGGGCACGGCGCCGGCGTCAGTCAGGGGAACAATCCAGCCGCCTCGAGGTTGGCGGGCAAGTGTGTCGCGCGAGAGACGCTCACGGTCATGAAGCACTCGACATCGGACGGCGTGTTTCGCAGGATCACGTGGGACAACGTCCACAGGCTCCTGGGAATTCCGCTGTAAGCGGAGTGGCAGGATCGCTGCCGAAGCCCGGCTGTGCGGAAGACGCGATCGTACACGCGTCGACGGCAGGTCGGTCAACGACCCGGCCAACCGGCTGGCGCAGACGAGTGCGCTCGTCCTTCTGGTGGTGGTCCTGGTCGCGTCCTGGATTCCGGCTCGACGCGCGGCATCCCCTCGTCTGAAATGCCCAGGCTGGCGCGCATCACGCAGCGCACCCGTTCAAGTCGGGTGCGCCGCAAACATTCTGAAGGCATGCAGAGTGTGACTCACGGCTCGTCCACGGCGGCGCGCCCGAAACCAGGCTACGGACGATCTACTTCACCGAGCTCACGCCGGAGAACAATTCCGTCCTCGCGCTGGCCGTGATCGCGAGCACTCCCGGGTGTTTCAGTCGACGCTCCGCGGAAATCGCGTAATACCGTTCCCGGACACTCGGCGCTCGGCCGACGACCGCCACACGGTAATGC